>JAIOTR010000435.1 GCA_021106665.1 Bacteroidales bacterium | reverse complement strand
TCGATGGCATCGAACATCATATTGGAAATATCAATTGACAACCGTTCGCCGAACAGGGCATGTTTTCGCTTTTTATAAATTACCTCACGCTGTGCATTCATCACATCATCATACTCAAGAAGCCGTTTCCGAATTCCAAAATTATTCTCCTCCACTTTTTTCTGTGCACGTTCTATAGATTTAGTAATCATCGAGTGCTGGATAACTTCTCCATCCTTAATACCCATCCTGTCCATAATTTTAGCTATCCTTTCCGATCCGAACATTCGCATCAAATCATCCTCAAGAGAAACAAAAAATGCTGAGCTACCCGGATCACCTTGTCTTCCTGCACGGCCACGTAACTGCCTGTCAACCCTTCGGGAATCGTGCCTTTCTGTGCCAATAATTGCAAGGCCTCCTGCTTCTACAACTCCTGGACCGAGTTTAATATCGGTACCCCTTCCAGCCATATTGGTAGCAATTGTAACCGTGCCAGGCTGCCCGGCTTCTTTTACAATTGTTGCTTCTTTTTGATGCAGTTTTGCATTCAATACATTATGCTTAATATTACGCCTTGTAAGTAACTTACTAAGCAACTCCGAAGTTTTTACAGAAGTTGTCCCGACCAGAACCGGTCTTTTATGATTGACCAGGTCTTCTATTTCATTAATTATTGCATTAAATTTTTCCCGTTTTGTTTTATAAACAAGATCTTCCTTGTCATCTCTGATTATTGGCCTGTTGGTAGGGTTAACCACAACATCTAATTTATAGATATCCCACAACTCACCGGCTTCAGTTTCGGCAGTACCGGTCATTCCTGCCAGTTTTTTATACATCCTGAAGTAATTCTGGAGAGTAATTGTAGCATAAGTTTGAGTAGCAGCTTCAACTTTTACATTTTCCTTAGCCTCAATAGCCTGATGTAAACCATCGGAATACCTCCTGCCTTCCATTATACGCCCTGTTTGCTCATCAACAATTTTGATTTTATTCTCCATGATGACGTATTCCACGTCTTTTTCAAACATTGTATATGCTTTGAGCAATTGGTTTACAGTATGTACTTTTTCTGATTTTACTGAGAAATCCCGGAGTATCTCACTTTTCTTCTCGGTTTTTTTCTTTTCTGAAAGTCCGGACTTTTCAAGCTCGGCAATTTCAGCGCCCACATCGGGTAAAACATAAAATTCAGGATCTCCGGCTGCTTCATTTATTAAATTTATTCCTATATCGGTTAGATCAACTGAATTAGATTTTTCATCAATAACAAAATACAATTCATCAGTAATGATATGCATATTTTTTGCCTGCTCCGCCAAATAAAAATTTTCCGTTTTTTGCATTAGAGTCCGGTTGCCTTCTTCACTAAGGAATTTAATTAAAGCTTTATTCTTAGGTAAGCCTTTGAAAGCCCTTAACAGTAATACACCACCTTTTTTTTCATTCTCAGGATTGGATTTATCAGCCAGCAATTTTTTTGATTCAGCCAGTATTTTTGTAACAAAGTTTTTTTGAACATTGTAAAGTCTTTGAACACTGGGCTTAAATTCATCAAATTCATGATGTTCGCCTTTAGGTGTAGGGCCGGAGATAATCAGGGGTGTACGCGCATCATCAATTAAAACCGAATCTACCTCATCAACAATAGTATAATTATGTGGCCGTTGAACCAGTTCATCAGGGAAAGCTGTCATATTATCCCTGAGATAGTCAAAACCAAACTCATTGTTTGTTCCATAAGTAACATCAGCGAGATATGCTTCCCTTCGTTGTCCGGAATTCGGCTGATGTTTATCAATACAATCCACCTTTAAACCATGGAACTCAAAAAGTACACCCATCCATTCGGAGTCACGTTTTGCAAGATAATCGTTAACGGTTACCACGTGAACACCTTTACCCGGTAAAGCATTTAAGTAAACAGGAAGAGTAGCCACAAGAGTTTTTCCTTCACCGGTGGACATCTCTGCTATTTTTCCTTCGTGCAGAACAACTCCGCCGACTAACTGAACATCGTAATGAACCATATCCCAGGTTATAAGGTTACCACCTGCCATCCATTGATTTTTATACAGAGCTTTACCAACGGCAATATTTATGTGATCTCTTGTAGCAGCAAGATCCCGATCGAAATCATTGGCTGTAACTTCAACGATTTCATTTTCTTTAAACCGCCTCGCAGTTTCCTTTATCACTGAAAAGGCTTCAGGTAAAATTTCATTCAGGATATCCTGGGTTTTATCATAAATTTGCTTTTCAAGATCATCTACTTTTTTCCAAAGTTTCTCCTTTTCTTCAACATCCATATCCGGATTACTACTCACATTATCTTTAATCTCAGCAATTTGGTTAATATCATCAGCTATATATTCGGCAATTCTTTTTTTAAATTCAACAGTTTTCTCCCTTAATTCGTCATTACTAAGTCCCTTAATAGTTTCATAGGCTTTAAGTATTGCATTTTTATAAGGGTTTAAATCTTTTAAATCTCTGTCCGACTTTGACCCAAGAAGTTTTTTGAAAAATTTTGCCATTTCCTAAATTCTTTAATCTAAATTGTAAAATTTTAAAGCATCTGAAATATCAATAACTGTACCCTATGATAAGTTTCTGTAAAAGGTGTCATATAGTCAGATATTCCTTGGCAAAAATAATTGAAATAAAATTATAGCTGATCTTACATAAATATATCTAATCTAACTATTTCAATAAATAGATGTTGGAAAGTATTTATTAATAAATCAATATAGATATTACTTGTATATCAATTATTAAGAATTATCCTAAATAGCCTGATTGTTTTTATTTTCAGAAGAAAATCTTTTAAATTTGCCCCCATTCACAAGTCAGATTCAGAAATTTTTATAATGATCCCTTTCATCCTTCTAAGTTATTTACAAACAAGAATTAACCGTTGTAATTTATTTCATTGGTTATTAACATTATTATTATTTGTACTTCCCATTGCTAAAACGATTTCACAAGAAACAGAGGGAGAGCTACAAAAAAAATTAACCCACCACATGTCTCCTGAAGAGGAAAAACTCAAACATCTTATTGGGAAAGATTTTGTTTCAACACCTCCTCCAACTGGCCTTGTAAGAAATGTTGCCGAATTTGAGCAAATGCAGGGTGTTTTGATCAGGTATCC
>JAIOTR010000403.1 GCA_021106665.1 Bacteroidales bacterium | reverse complement strand
GGATTAATGGTATAACCAAAGAACTTTACAAACAACTCCCTGAGAAATCCTTCCTGGAATTGTTCTTCTTTGCTATCACGGATGTTTTGCTGAATGTCGGGATTGAAAAAATATGTCTTGTACTTCTCGTAGGCTTCAATTACAGGCTGTTTATCCTGTTCTTTTAAGTATTTTTTTAATACTGAAGCCTGGAATAAAGACATATCGGTTTGATAAAAAGTAAGGAGCAAATGTATCTATTTATATCGTATAAATCAAAATTTGTCTTTAAACTAATGTGAAAGGTTAGTGGTAGAGAGAGATGTGGGAAGTGGACAAAATGTCCACCTATAAAAAATACCTATAAAAAGTAGCGTATAAATAAAAAATGAAACATTAAGATTTAGGTTAAGATTTGACCGGACAATATGTCCACAAGCTGGAAACGTTTATAAATAGTGGAAAACAGAAAACTGATGTATTTATAATATACGTGTTAATATATAAACCTTATTAAAAAATACACGATACAGGGATACAGACAGGATGCAGAAATAATACAGGTGGACAAAATGTCCACCATGGTTTATAAATATAATCATAGGAAATACCTTTAGGGAAAGAAAGAATTGAAAAAATGAAAAGATACAACATAAAAAAGGGCAGGCATTATCCTTCTGGCTTACACTTCAAATACTATAAAGGCGGTGATCTTGTAATCTTCGGCAAGTTTGATATTACCTGCTGGCACTATCCCGATGATATTCCTTCATCAGGCAAGAACAAGCTCTCTGGCGTAACCTGGGGCTTTAAAGGAGTGCATAAAAACTCAATCCGCATAGCATGGCAACCTGATAAACATCAGAACGTCATTAACCTGTTCGTATACTACTACAACAAAGGCAAAAAGCACATCTATCCCATCGGCTCTGTTTTCATCGGTCAGGAATTTATGATAAGGGTTTTATTCGGAAAGGATTCATTCAAGGTCAGGTTCCGGGATTTTGAAAAGAAGTATTTATTTCAAATAAATCATTTAAGATATTTGCTAGCGAATTAAACCACACATCCTGTTGTTTTAAGAGCAATTTATATATTTTTTAATTCAACTTCGTATTTTTCACACATCTGACTGGCAATACAGCATCATAAACTCTGCTTGAAAATATAATTATCCAATTACTCGTATTTGTAAAACTAGGAGTCCACCTATCTCCTTTTCTATAAGGTGAAGATGCCCAAAATCCTGCAAACGAACCAGCTTTCCAGCTACCATATAAAAATGGTTTAATGTTAATTCCAAAAACGTCTTTCCCGTTACCATCTTCCGCCCATCCAGTTTTGGATTTCAAGTTTAGAGCTGCGTCTTTACCTCGTCCAAGTGAACCTTTATATTTATAATATTCATAATTGTTTTCTGTATCGGCACAAGCTGCTAAATATAGCCATTCATTTAGCGATGGGACATGCCATCCATCTGGACAAACTCCCTGTGCTTTTTCTTCTTCAGAATATTGCATAACTTCACCCCATTTGTATCCAGCACCATCCTTTGTACAATTCCCAGTGGGGCAAGATTTCTCAATTTGTCCATTATTAAGTTGTTGGGATTGTGAAACTTCAATACCAATATTTAAATTTTCAGCCATCCAAGTAAGGTCTCCAACTTTAACCCATTTATATTTTTTTCCATCTCTTAAATCTGTAAATGATCCAAACGCGTATTCATCTGGATTATTAATATCAATAAAGTGCCCATCTGATATAATACCAGATTTAAGGGTTAACACTTTATTCTCAATAAAATTAACAAAAATATGTGTTAGTACCTTTTCTTCTATCACAATATAGGATGATAGTTTTTGTGAATTATAATAAAAACTAACTAAAAACCTACCTTCCGGAATATTTTCTGTTTCCCATCTATCTTTTGTTTTTAAACTATTAATTGAAAGCGAAGAGATTTCTATTTTGATATTTACAGGTAAAGATTGTATTAAAAGCTTTCCTGTTTTGATTGAAATTTCCCCTTCATCTTCACTCCCTGTTTGTGAAATTTCAATCTTATGTTCAAAATTCTTAACTTCATAAATGTATACTTGTCCAGAAATAATTTTTACTGTAACTATTTGAGGTTGATATCCATCTTTTATTATTTTTAAGATATGACTACCGACTGATACGTCACTAATTATGAGTCCTCCAAATTCAGAATTTGTTTTACCTTTAAAAAAATCATCAACAAATACAGATAAACCTGATTCCGCTTTAATTTGAATATATCCGGTTGACTGGCTTATAAGTGTAATAGGTGTCACTATTAATATAAAGCAATAAAAATGGAATTTCATAATTTATAATTTTTATTCTTAATAATTTAAATTAATAGTTTAACTTCTATTTAATAAATTAACCAAAAATCTAATCCTAAAAATATATTATATCTATCTATCTAATAATTTTTATATGATTTTAAACAGTTTTCCTATCTATTTACCCTTCATCCTTTCACAAAAATATTATCCATAAATTTTTTTAGCAAGTAAAATGAAAATTATTTTTATCTGTTATCGATTTATTTTCCAAAGGTATAAAAATAATTTGGCTTACGCTATACCTAGCCTATCGTCATTTTCCTTGCTAATCATAAATGCAAAATAAGATTTTATACGGTTCAAAGACACAGCCAAAAATCAGTCTAAATATGGAGAATTTAACATACAGTTATTCAGTGACTTATAGGGGTGTTTTATTTTCATTTGTTGTACCTATGTTGTACCCGTCTAATGAAAAAAGCCCGTATATAACTAATATACAGGCTTCTATGATTTTATCTGGTGATCCCGCTGGGGCTCGAACCCAGGACCCTATGCTTAAAACGCATATGCTCTACCAGCTGAGCTACGGAATCATTTTTCAATTTTGAGGGTGCAAAATTATTGCTTTTTTTTAGATTAGCAAACACTTTTTTGAATTATTTTAAATCACCGAAAACAGCCAGCCAAATACATTTTGGTTCAACGGATGAGTATATGATCCTGTGCTTTTGATGGGCCGGAATAAAAATGTAATCACCGGCATTTAATTGTACAATTTCATTTTCTGCAAATTCAAGATCAGCCTTTCCCTGTAACAACAACACCCATTCATCTTTCTTCTGATCATACCATTTGCCCGGCTGCTCAAATGCCTTATTTGTATAAATCCTTTCAACAAAAAAATCGTTAGTCTTAATTAATTCTTCAAAAATTTCTTGTTTATCACCACCAGATAACGGCTTATCAAATATATTTTTTTTACTAATCTTCATATCTGCCCTTATCAATCACAAATCACGAATTATTTTATCAAAATACTAACGGTTTAAATACTAACATCTCCCAAAGGGATGCCTACGGCATAAATATTACGTACTCATCCTACAATTTCCCTTTCCCTTCCCTAACAATCAAAATCTCCGGCCCGGTACAATCAATAATCGTTGACGGTTCATTATCACCATATCCACCATCAATGACAATGTCAACCCGGTTTGAAAATTTTTCATGGATTAACTCCGGATCGGTGGTATACTCAATTATTTCATCTTCATCATGAATAGAAGTGGAAGTAATTGGATTGCCAAGTTCTCGAATAATCTCGCTGATGATGCTATTATCCGGCACCCTGATACCAACTGTTTTTTTCCTGCTTTGAAATAATTTAGGGACATTATTATTAGCATTGAGGATATAAGTGAACGGACCAGGCAGCGTGCTTTTCATCAGTTTAAACACTTCGTTGTTGATGGGTTTGGTGAAATCAGATAACTGGCTTAGGTCGTGGCATAAAAATGAGAAGTTAGCCTTTTCTTTGCGAATACCCTTAATTTGGGCAACCCTTTCGATAGCCCGTGGTTTATAAATATTGCCACCCAAAGCATATACGGTATCCGTTGGAAAAATTACAATCCCTCCATCCCTGAAGCATTCTACTACAGTTTTAATTTGCCGGTGACTGGGATTCTCGTGATGTATTCTAATTAACATATATCTCTTTGATTATTCCGACGCAAAATTAATTTTAATTTTCAGGTGACAAAAGAAATGTTTGTATCCATACTTAAACAATTTCGGAGCTTTTAAGTTTCTGTTGATTATAAAATCTTAGGATTAAATTGTTAAAAACTTGCTTTACATTCTGATTTTTTATATATTTCGGCGCTATTAATTTAATATAAATCTAAATCCTATTTAAAATGGAATGTCCTTTATGTAATTCATCAGGTATACCTGACGACGCAAAGTCCTGCCCACAATGTAAGGCAGACCTCGAAGCTTTCCACTTAACAAACAAAATTGGAAAGAAAAGTAAAAATCGACT
>JAIOTR010000053.1 GCA_021106665.1 Bacteroidales bacterium | reverse complement strand
GAACTTTCAAAAGGATATAAGCAGCGTGTGGGATTGGCCCAGGCGTTGATCCACGATCCGAAAGTTCTGATCCTTGATGAACCGACTGCGGGACTTGACCCAAACCAGATTGTTGAAATTCGTGAACTCATCAAAAAAATCGGGCGTGAGAAAACAGTAATCCTAAGTTCACACATCCTTGCCGAGGTTGAGGCAACTTGCGACAGGATCCTAATTATTAATAAAGGTAAAATTGTCGCTGATGGCACCTCCCGTGATTTGAGGAAACAATCAGAAGGAAAAGAAATATTGAAAATTAAGATTGAGGAAGGTGATAAAAATGAAATTTTCAAAGCACTGCAGGATGTAGGTTCTGTTGGGGTTGTTGATTTTGTTAAGAATGATGAAAATGCTTTTGAAATTCAAAGCAAACCGGAAGTATCTTCCAAAAAAGACATTTTTAAGTTGTGTGTAAAAAACAAGTGGGTTTTAACTGAAATGACTTCTATTGAGACTAAACTTGAAGATATCTTCCGGGAATTGACAATAAATTAATATGGGAATTATAAATTGTAAATTGTAAATATAAATAATAGATTATGAGTCCACTCCGAAAAGTTTTTAGCCACAAAGGCTCAAAGACACAAAGATACACTAAGAATAAAGTATCAGAAATAAGCCCTTCGTTCCCGAAGCTTCGGGATTAGTGTCTTAGTGGCAATATCATTTTATATATTTTTCGGATAAGCTCATATTTCAAAATTTAACATTTAAAATAATAAGAAATGAAAGCGATATGGACAATATCAAAGCGTGAACTCCACTCCTTTTTTGATTCGTTGATGGCCTATATTATGTTGATTGCATTTTTAGGTTTCAGCGGATTTTTCACCTGGCTGTTTGGCGCTGATATCTTTTTTGTAAAACAAGCAAGTCTCCAGTCATTTTTCAGCATTGCCTACTGGACCTTGTTCTTTTTTATCCCTGCACTAACCATGCGGCAATTTGCTGAAGAGAACAGGGCAGGCACCATTGAATTATTATTAACAAAACCTGTAAGCGACTGGCAGGTGGTCCTGGGTAAGTTCCTATCAACCTTAGTGTTGATTTTAATTGCCCTTGTTTTAACGTTGCCGTATTACATTACCGTTGCCAGCCTGGGTCCCATTGATCATGGCGCTGTATGGTCGGGTTACCTTGGATTAATATTAATGAGTGCAGCTTATATCAGCATTGGTATTTTTACAAGCAGCGTGTCGAACAATCAAATTGTCAGTTTCCTGTTAGCGCTGTTTATCGGCATCTTTTTCCAGATCATCTTTTCAATGCTTTCGAGCAATTTTACAGGTTTAATCGGAGAGGTGCTAAACTTTCTAAGTGTTTCCACACATTTCGATTCGATCTCTAGAGGAGTGATAGACACAAAAGACCTGTTATTCTTCTTCTCCTTAATATTCCTTGGATTGATAATGACTGAGGCCAACATTGCGAAAAAAAGACTTTAACAATTAAACCTGAAAAGAAAATATTAATAAGATGAAAAACAAAAAATCAATAACAACGCAGATTTTATTAATCCTCGCTGTTCTAATCGTGATTAATGTATTATCGGAGAGATTTTTCTTCAGGCTTGATTTCACTGCCGATCAAAGGTATACCTTGAGCAAAGCGACAAAAAACATCCTGAAACAATTAGACGAACCTGTAACAGTAACTGCTTATTTTACTGAGGATCTGCCACCTGATCTGGCTACAACCAGAAGAGATTTTAAAGATCTTTTGATAGAGTATGCCAATATTTCAAAAGGCAATGTATTGTACGAATTTATCAATCCTAACAAAGATCAGGAATCGGAACAAAAGGCATTTCAAGCCGGAGTTCAGCCCGTATTGGTAAGCACGCGAGAAAAAAATGAGGCTACTCAGAAAAAAGTCTTTATGGGGGCAGTGGTGCAAATGGGAGAGGAAAAAGAAGTGATACCATTTATGCAACCGGGAGCTGCCATGGAGTATTCGCTTTCAACAAGCATTAAAAAATTGTCAGTAACTGAAAAACCAGTAATCGGTATAATACAGGGGCATGGCGAACCTTCACTCAATGCAATGAACCAGGTAATGCAATCCCTAACTATCCTGTACCAGGTAGAGCCTGTTAATCTTGATGACGTGGAGGTAAATCTGAGCAAATATAAAACCATCGCCATTGTTGGACCAAAAGATACCATTCCTGATTTCCATTTTGCAATCCTTGATAATTACCTTGCACAGGGAGGTAATTTATTTATTGGAATAGATCGTGTAGAAGGCGACCTTTCAACAGTACAGGGCAAATCAATTGAAACCGGATTGGAAATATGGCTGAGTGAAAAAGGTCTTGTGGTTGAAAACAATTTTGTTGTTGATGCCAATTGCGGAAGCGTGGGTGTACAACAAAGGCAGGGCATGTTTAATTTTACAACAAATGTCAGGTTCCCATTCCTGCCCATTATCGTAAATTTTGCAGATCATCCGGTAACAAAAGGGTTGGAACAGGTATTGTTTCCATTTTCCAGTTCCATTACCTATACTGGTGATACAACCAACCACTTTATGTCCATTGCCCAAACATCGGATAAATCGGGGACACAATCAACACCTTTATATTTTGATGTAAATAAGAAATGGAATGATAATGATTTTCCATTGTCCAAATTAACGGTTGGCGCCATACTGACAGGCAATTTAGCAGGGAATAATGAATCAAGTATCGTTTTATTCTCTGATGGGCAGTTCCCGGTGAACGGTGAAGGTCAGCGTGCTCAACAACTTGCACAGGATAATGTAAGCCTGATGGTCAATTCCATCGACTGGCTATCAGATGATACCGGCCTGATTGACCTGAGAACCAAGGGTGTAACTTCAAGGCCGCTGGATCAGATTGAGGATGGAAGAAAGGTTTTCTTGAAATGGTTTAATTTCTTGTTACCTATTATCCTGATATTGATCTATGGAATAATTCGCATGCAACATCGCAGAAACCTCAGGGTAAAACGGATGGAAGAGGGATACGTATAGATATACGATGTACGATGTACGATTTACGATTTACGAATTTGATTTAAAATTTTAAAATATAAAACAATGCTTTCAAAATTTTTAAATACCAAGACATTAATCATTTTATTGGTCATATTGGCAGGGATTTACCTGATATCAAAATTGACTG
>JAIOTR010000009.1 GCA_021106665.1 Bacteroidales bacterium | reverse complement strand
GGCAGTTGTAAAGATTGACCCTGTCTATCGTCACGAGGATGGGGATAACCCTTATTTCTATCTGGGCAAGATTTCTGAAATCGAAGGACGGATCGACGATGCGATTCTGTTTTATTCGCACGCTTTGACATTGGACCCGTACGACGAGGAGAGCCTTATTGGCCGGGGAAGTTGTTATACAGTTAAAAAGAATCATGAAGGTGCCGTAGCTGATTTCAAAAAGGTACTGGATATTCCTCCTGAAAGCAGGAATGCACCGTTGCAACATGTGCTGTATGCTATTGCGGAAAACTACCGCCAGCAAAAGGATTTTCCAAATGCACTTCATTGGGGGGAAAAAGCACTTTCGGAAGACCCTAATAATTATCGACATCGGGAATTGGTTGACGAAGTCAAAAAACAGATGCGGGACGTTCCTTAGTGTTTATTGGGCGTTGTCAGCAACGTTCCCTTTTACAAAACTAACAAGCGGGTTGTATGGGAGCGCTTACAGGGGCCCCACACCTTTTTTGTTAAATCTATAAAAAAAACTGGGAGTGGGGTTAAACCTTGATTATTGCGTTATAAATTTCAACAAGAAAAATGATAAAGAAAAAATGTGTGTTATCAGGTTTAGTATTAAATTCGGAGATTTTTCATATAGTATGCTCCCTTGAGCTATTAATCCATTGATTATAAATTAATAGTAATTATATATACGGATCCAGCATTTTGAAATCGGGTGTGTTGGTCATTTTGGTTTAGAAAGGATTATTTGGATTATGAAAATACAGCAAATACGTAATGCCACACTTAAACTCACCTATGCCGGAAAGGTTTTGCTAACCGATCCTTATTTAGCGGAACAACACTCCATGGTGTCATACAGAGGGGATCAATGGAGTCCTCTTGTGGAATTGCCCTTTTCTATCAGTGATGTACTTGATGGGGTGGAGATGATACTTGTTTCACATATTCATACAGATCACTTTGATAAGACAGCTCAAAAGAATCTATCCAAAAGTCTGCCTCTTTATTGCCAGCCGGTAGATGCATCTGAAATTGAAAAAATTGGATTTTATCACGTTGTTCCTGTTCATGATTCAGTGTGTTGGGAGGGTATTACCATTACGCGAACAGAAGGACGGCATGGGTCAGGTGATGTATTAAAGGAAATGGGTGAGGTTTCCGGATATGTGTTGCAGGCAGAAAATGAGCCCACTGTTTATTGGGCAGGAGATACTGTTTTATATGATGCTGTTTATAATGTGATTTCTGAATTTAAACCTGATATAATCCTAACCCATTCCTGTGGAGCCATTTGGGGTGATAATGTTCCAATCATAATGAATGCAAAACAGACCGTATCCTTGTGTAAAACTGCGCCCAAAGCAATTGTTGTAGCAACACATATGGGTACAGTTGATCATGGAACGGTTACCCGGGAGGACCTCAGAGCATTTGCAGAAAAAGAAGGAATCCCACTGCGTCAGTTACAGATTCCTGAAGACGGGGAAATACTGAAGTTGTAAAATATGAATAACCATTTTGAACATGCTGAATTCACCGATGGTTTTAATGAAACCACTGATGATACCCCCTAACCACCCGCATCAACCGGTCAAGCCGGTTATGTGGTTATAAAAAACCAATTCACAATGGATTTTTAAATGAAGAATACAATTAACTTTGAAGGAAAAAAGATATACCCATCAAAAATTGTATGTGTTGGCCGAAATTATGTTAGTCACATTAAAGAGTTAAACAACGAGATTCCTGTCGAGCCAGTAATTTTCATAAAACCAAACTCATCAATTGCCAATGATATTTGGACTCATGAAAGCGATGATATTCACTATGAGAGTGAAATATCCTTTATTGTTAAATGCGGAGAGCTTATTGGTGTAGGTTTTGGAATAGATCTTACGAAAAGAAAAATCCAGTCCAAACTAAAGAAGAAGGGATTACCGTGGGAGAGGGCAAAGGCATTTGATAGGTCAGCGGTTTTTAGTAATTTTGTTAGTATAACAGAAGGCATTGCAAACCTTAGAATGGAGCTTTACATAAATGGACAGTTAAAACAGGATGCAGGTTGCAATCTTATGCTTAATAAACCAGTTTCATTGGCAAATGAAATACGTACATTTCTATCTCTTGAGGATGGGGATATCATAATGACAGGTACTCCAAGTGGTGTTGGTGTAATCAAAGATGGAGATAAATTTGTAGGAAAAATATTTAGCAATAGTAAGCTTTTGGTAGAAGGGTCTTGGATAGTAAAAAGAAAAATATAATGAGTTGTGCAACAGCGTTTGCTGCACTCCCTGGAACCTCCCCATTTCAAGTTCTTATGCATTAGCTTCGCTCATTGCATAAGCTAATGGGTAGCCCGGTTAACCCAGGCTTCAGCTATCAACACAAATTGGAGTTTTATATTTTTATCAAGATTTGGGTATAAAGGAGAATAATAATATGAATCAGGTCATTGATCTGCTCAAAAACCATCGCTCGATTCGAAAGTTTAAGAAAGAACCCGTCAGTGATGAAATGGTTCTCACCATTATTGAGGCTGCTGGTGCAGCTTCGACATCAAATTTCATTCAAGCATACAGTGTTATTCGCGTCACAAATAAAAAAAATCGAAAGCAGATTGCTGAGCTTGCCGGTTCTCAAACTTGGGTTGAAGCAAGTCCATTATTTATAGTATTCTGCGCTGACTTGAAAAGATCAGAGAATACTTGTCTTTTTGAAAACAAAGAGATGGCATCTGGCTTTACAGAACAATTTATTATAGCTACTGTAGATGTAGCCCTTGCCGCTCAGAATGCAATGATTGCAGCGGAATCATTGGGTCTTGGAGGTGTTTTTATTGGGGGTATACGGAACGATCCTGAAAAAGTCTGTGAGCTTTTAAAGATTCCCAATCATGTTTATCCTGTTTTCGGTATGTGCCTGGGATATCCAGATGAAAAACCAGAACAAAAACCAAGACTACCAGTTAACGTGATTTTGAAAGGAGACCATTACCATGAGGATCAAACGGATCTAAAAAAGTACAATAAAACCTGCAGCGAATACTATCAAAACCGTTCCAGTGGTTCAAGAGAAGACACATGGACACGGCAAATATCCGACATGATGAGTGTGCCTGCACGTCCTCACATGAAAGAGTTTCTAAAGGAAAAAGGTTTTGGAGTTAAATAGAAAATGGTATTGAAACAATCAATAAAAACGGAAAGCTTTTAACTATTTGGGATTAGCGCAAATGTTACACATAAGGAGATTGTGAAATGATAAATGTAATTGCATCCATACAAACGAAAGAAGGTCAATTGTCAGAATTTATTGAGATCTTTAAATCCAATATTCCAAAGGTTCTTGAAGAGAAAGGATGTATAGAGTATGTACCTACCATTGACGTTCCTACAGGTTTACCCCCTCAAGAGTTGAATTCTAATGTTGTTACAATAATTGAGAAGTGGAACAGCTTAGAGGATTTAATGGCACATCTGTCAGCACCCCATATGCTCGAGTATAAAGAAAAAACAAAAGATTTTGTTGACAAAATGTCTGTCAAGATACTGAAAGAAGTATAATCGTATGAGGAGGTTTATATGTATGCGTTAGCCATAAACGGAAGTCCGAGAAAAGGTGGGAATACAGAGCATTTATTAAAAGAGGTCCTTGGTAAATGAAAGACTCAACAAGTAACATGCTGCGGTCAAGCCGCAGATGTTAAAAGTTGGGCGAATGACGACTGCGTTATCTAAAGCTATTTTAAACATAATTGATGGCCTTTAGAATAATCATTAAAAGGGGGGCAATGTTACGCTGAAAGGGGTAAAACTTCAACACTGTTTAGCAAAATCAGTTGGAAAATCACAAAGATAACTTGTTAAATTTTGATAATTTTAAACTAATGTATTTGCATTTAGTTTGATTTTAACTTATAATCACAAACATGACTATTGAAAATAGAAATATACTAAACCGAATTCTTTTTAACTGGCCCAATGGAACAGTGGGTACATTAAAGTGGTTTCGAGACCATGGCGGGTATCAGCAGCTATTAGATTATTATCAAAAAGCGCCCTGGGTAACTAAAATAGGAAGTGGCGCATATATTCAATATGGAGATTCTGTTGATTGGCGCGGGGGATTATATGCTGTTCAGAATCAATTAAATCTTTCCGTGCATGTTGGCGGGAAAACAGCCTTGGAATTATCTGGGTTCGGACACAATATCCAAATGGGACGAACAGCACTAATTTATCTTTTTGCATCGGGAAAAGTTCGCCTGCCAACGTGGTTCATGAAACATCCATGGGAAGATGAATTGTGTTTTAAAAGATTAAATATTTTTCAATCCAAACCCGATGTTGGATTGATGGATTTTAATGCGGGCAATTATGAAATAAAAGGGTCTGCACCCGAACGTTCTATGATTGAATTGTGTGCTCTGGTTCCTAATTACCACTCGTTTGAAGAAGCAGAACATTTCATGGAAAGTTTATTATCATTGCGAAGCGGACACTTACAAGACCTTCTTGAAACTTGCAGTTCAATAAAAGCGAAACGATTATTTCTCTATTTTGCAGACATGTATAACATGCCCTGGTTTCAGAAATTGGATATAAAAAATATTGATTTGGGAAAAGGGAAACGGCAGGTTGCAGCCAACGGGATTCTCAATAAAAAATATCAAATAACAGTCCCTGATGAAATAAAGAGTATCAGGTTAACGGATATCCCATGAAAATGAACAAATCTTTTGAGCAGGCTAAATTAATGCTGTCCATTCTTCCAATAGTGGGACGGGAAAAAGATTTTGCCCTAAAAGGCGGGACTGCTTTAAATTTTTTCCATTTGAATATGCCTCGGTTATCTGTTGATATTGATTTAACCTTTCTTCCAGTAAAACCAAGGGATGAAACCTTAAAGGATATTACAAATTCACTCAGCAGGATTTCAAATAGTGTAGAAAGATTGTTCCCCAGGTGTCAGATTCAAAAATTAAAAATAAAAGAGACAGATTATACATACAAACTGATTATTAAAAGCCAAGGCAGCCTGGTTAAAGTTGAGCCGAATTTAATATTGAGGGGAAGCTGCTATCCCCCTGTTTTAAAGCCATTGTGCAAAAATGCCGGTGACATTTTCAAGATGGAAATGGAAATCCCGGTACTCTCTTTCGCAGATCTTTATGGTGGGAAGGTCTGTGCAGCTTTGGATCGTCAGCATCCTCGAGATTTATTTGATATTAAACTCCTTTCTGAGGCAGGAAACCTAAATGAAGAAATCAGTCAAGCGTTTGTCGTATACCTTGCCAGTCATAATCGACCCATGTCAGAGTTGCTTTCTCCAAATTTTCAAGATTTTAGACAGGCGTATGAAACTGAATTCAAAGGTATGTCATCAATAGAGGTCAGTTATAAAGAACTGGAAAAAATACGTAAAGAATTGCCGTCTTTGATATTTTCCAAACTTTCAAGAAATGAACGGAAATTCCTGTTGTCTGTTAAAATGGGAAGCCCTGATTTCAGTTTGCTTTCAATTTCAGGTCTTGAAAACCTACCAGCGATAAAGTGGAAGGTTGAAAATATATCAAGGATGGAACCCAAAAAGAGAATTACAGCAACTGAAAAGCTGAAATCAATTTTAAATTTATCTCAACAACAGAATTCTACGGATGGACCGTAGATTCTGGTGTTATAAGCAAAAAATGATAGAAAAAACTGTTTTTAAAATTATTGAACTGATTGCGGGAAATACGGATGAAATTTTTGCGTTTGTTAATGATATAAAAACCAAATATCCAAAATTGGATAACGACAAATTAGCAAAAAAAGTAGCGAATAAAGTAAAGAGAAAATGCGCAATCCAAGGTGGACTAATGGCAATTCCCGGTGCAATTCCTGGCGTTGGTTCCATGATTCAAATTGGAATTTCATTATTCGATTTTTCCAATTTAATCAACAATCAAGTTTATCTTATCTTTTCAATTGGATATTGCTATGGAATATCTGACATAGATAAACTTAAACGTGTAACCCTTAAATGCTTTGGTTCCACTTTAGACATTGATAATATTGTTGATTTTCCCAATCCAATTGGGAAAAAAATGGTTACAAACCTGTCAGACAAGGTTATCAGATTAATTATTAAAAAATTACAAAAAGCATTAGCAAAAAAGTTCATTTTTAATTTGACCCTGAAGCTCATTCCCTTTGGGATAGGTATCATATTGGGATCTATCTCACATTGGATTATTATCAGAACGTTTCAATTTAGTTCTATCAAGTTCTTCCATGAGTTAATTGAGCAGGATAAATCCTTACCTAAAACTGAAAGAATATAACAAAGCACTTAATGCCAAAGGCCTTTAAACAAAAGTTAAATATATGATATTCAAAGATGAAAATAACTTATCATTTTATCCTAAATGTCTATTTATGACCGCCATTTCATTAGTCACTCTTTTGGCCGGGCACTTAATGTTTAACGACGCACACGACCTGGCTTTCTGGTTAAAATCGCATGCCATAAATGGTGATTTCCCCCGCCAGGTTTTTCTGATGTTTTGTTTATGGCTTTATGTTTTGAGATTAGGTGTCACTGTATTTGTTTTCCTGAAACGCAAAATGGAATGGAGTGAAATGCTCATTGTCACATGCCTGATGTCCTTTGCTTTATTTTTTTTTGCCAAAGTTGGGGGCAGCAGCAATAAACCAGTTGGAATTTTGGATTATCTGAGTTTTTGTCTATACTTGTTGGGTTCATGGCTGAATACCTACTCTGAATATACGAGATATGTTTGGAAAAACCAGAAAGAAAATAAAGGATATCTATACACACAAGGGCTATTTAAATACTCCATGCATATCAATTATTTTGGTGATATCGTACTTTTTACAGGTCTGGCACTTCTTACCTTGCATTTTTCAATGCTGTTCATCCCGTTTGTCATGGCTATGAATTTCATATTTTTTATTATTCCACGACTTGATAATTACCTATCCGCCAAATATGATAAAGAATTCGAAGAATACGCTGGAAGGACTAAAAAATTTATACCGGGAATTTATTAATCCAAAAGGCGCTTAAAAGGACCTTGGTATGATTTGGGATTTTGATGAATGAAAGATGTTCAACAACACAAATGCACCGGGCAATGCCGGTGATTGGAAAAAAAGAGTGGTTGACGTCAAAGACAAAAAAGAGATGAGAGCGTTTATCAGTGATGAGTGTCCGAATTGGTCTTAACGGGCAATTAACCAAATATGATTAAAACCGAATAAATATTTACTCGTCCGGCGGTTGTATCGGGCGATCGACAAGGTCGATACTTCCGGTGATGTTACATGTCAAATAGGATTATCATTCAACCTGTGTGAACATTGAATATCGATAAAGGATAATAGATGGCCAAAAGAAAATCAAAAACAACAACTGTAACCGAAATTATTGAATACGCAATAGAAAGTGCAATAAAACCGGGTGACTTCATTGGGTACAACGATGGCTGGTCTTTTGTTTCAGACCTTGAAAAGGTCAAAGAGCAAATCGACGCTGTTGTAAACAAAAAACCTCTTCAAGCTGTTGATCTAATAGAGACCTTTATTGCTGTCTGTTATGAGAAGGCTGAAGGTGAGCCAGTCTGGCTGGAAACGGTTGAAAAAGTGATGAATAACCACTCCAGAAAATATAGTTTTATGCCGGGTTTTAAGCGGGTGGTTGCCGGTCAAGGTCCAAGTACAGAACCGTCCTTTATTGAACGGGCGAAAACGCGATGGAGAAAATAGGATTTCGGATAAAACTACGATTCAACAAACGAAAATGCACCGGATTTCACCGGTGATTTTTATATGGGGAAAAATAAAGAAATACTATCAAAATGAGAATATATTATTAATGAAGGGGATACAGGTGCTCCTGATATAAATAACAATGAATTTTTAGCACAATTAGAATATAATGGTAAATGCTAATAGAGAGATTAATTTATAATATAGTAGAGGTTAGATATGTATTCAATAAGAGAAAGTATTACAAAAAAGTTAATCTTAATATTATTAATTATTTTTATTGATAGTCCTTTATTTTGCCAAGAAAAAGAACCTATGAAACTGGTATACTTTGATAGTGCAGTACCGTATTCATGGAAAGATAACGGTGAAATGAAAGGTATTTTAGTAGATATATTGGATAATGCTATTAATAAACGCATGGGGATACCAGTAATTCATAAAGGATATCCCTGGGCCAGAGTTCAATGGTTGGTTAAAGCTGGAAAAGCAGATGCATTTTTTACTGTGCCAACTCTCAAGCGTATAGCTTATACTGAAATTAGTAAGGAAACTATTTTTAGTATAGATACTCGTCTTTTTGTAAAAGCAAAAAATCTAAAACTCGAAAAGTTAAAGGCAGTTAAAACAATATCTGATTTAAGACATTTTAAGATAGGTTCTTATCTTGGAAGCGGATCTTTAAAAACAACATTAAAAGATATGGATGTAATTGTGGCAAATAATGTTGAGTTGGCTTTAAAAATGTTAATCATGGGAAGATTTGATGTGTTTATGGCAGGTACACACAGCAGTCTTGCTATTCTTGAAAAATATGGATATAAAGATGAGATTGTTGTACTTCCTAATGTGCTTATATCTAAGCCATTTCATTTATGTATAGGCAAAAACTCGCTTTTTGTGGGTATTCTTTCTGAGTTTGATACAACAATTAGAGAGATGAAAGAAGATGGAACATTAGAGAAGATTTTTGATAAATATAAATGATAAAGAATGAAAAAAAACATATAACAAATCCATCCAAGGGATCGCAAAAAGCACGCCCGTTGATGTCCAATGTTGAGGATATTTCAAGAAGTAATAGAAAGATGGTGCTATTTCTGAAATCCCACCCGTATCCCATGTGAAAGCATGCGTACCCATTGGGGTATTGCAGACATTCTAAATTGCTTAAATTGTTTCATTTGTTGATTCAACCATGTAGTATCTTTTTTCAGCGGTTCAGAAAGGTAGAAGGTAGGTTTTAACAAATCCGTATCTTCATCAATTACACCCTCATTAAAATATTTTGTATTGATAATGTCATTACAATCAATGTACGCTTTGTTATGAAAAGTTCAAGTATCTTTTTTTCAAACAAAAAAAATGCTGACGGACAAGCCGCAGATGTTCATGG
>JAIOTR010000345.1 GCA_021106665.1 Bacteroidales bacterium | reverse complement strand
TAAAATAAAAGAATGAGGCGAGTTTTAGCGAAAATCGCAAGAGTAACTAATAAACTTTAAATTTTAGTAAGATGAGAAATCTATTATTTGTTTTAGTTGCAATGTTATTTGGTACAGGCATTGTATTTAGTCAGGGTACCTGGACAACTTTAAATACTTCAAATTCGAACATACCTTCAGATAACATTGTTAGCCTGGGTATAACCGATGAAGATATTGTATATATCGGCACTCCAGGCGGATTGGTCAGCCCAAGTCATGTGTATGAATATGATGGCGTTGACTGGACTGAAATTGATTGGATCGACTCATTCAATGACATGAAAAGCAGTTCTGCAGGTCATCTGGTTATTGCTACGTGGTTAGGGGTTTATCATTATGATGGCGTTAATTATACAGTGTTCAATAAAGATAATTCCAACCTGACTTCATCTAATGCCAGTTGTATGGATGTAGCGCCGGATGGAACTGAATATGCCGGTATGACTGCAGCCGGCCTCGTTGCGGATGGGTGTATTGGTATCTATGACGGAACCGGTTGGTTGGCTTATAATGCAGATAATTCTCCTATGCCTGTTGATAATGTCGTGTCTGTATTAAAGAGTTATACCGGTGCATTATGGATTGGGACACAACTCGGCGGCCTGGTTAAAAAAGTTGGGGATGATTGGGAGATTTTTAATATGGACAATTCTGATATTCCGGGAAATACACCCACTCATATGGCTGAAGCAGCAGATGGGCCTTTATGGATTGCTTTTGCTAACGGGAGCATAGCTACTTTTGACGGTACAGTCTGGGACATTATCAGGGGATCAATTGCAAAAGATTTTCCGGATGCAATAGTCATTGATATGTTGTTTGATGCTGATAAAAATATTTGGCTTGGATTTGAAAATGCAGGAATAGGCAACTTTGACGGTATCGAATGGGTATTTTATACAAGCCTGACTTCCGGTCTTCCAAATGATAACGTCACCGGTTTAGAGATAGATAGCCAGGGGAATATATGGATAAGTATGTATGGTGGTGGAGTGGCAATATATGATCCTGAATCATCTTCAACAGATGAGTATTTTCTGTCTGATGAAAAAATTATTATGTATCCCAATCCTGTAAATTCTATATTAAATATTAAATATAAAGAAATAAGGGGAACAGCAAACTTGTATGTATATGATTTGATGGGACAACTTGTCATAAGCCAGGAAATGAATGAATCATATCATGATCTTGATTGTAGTAAGCTTAACCCTGGTCGTTATACTTTGAGCCTTAAGAATCAGGAGGGAACACTTTCTGTTGCCAAATCATTTATTAAAAAATAAATAGGGTTTTATTTGTCGAATATTTGATTTTTCAAATTCACCAATCTATTTGGAATAAGTAAATATATTCATATTTCTTGCAAATTCATAAGGTGTATTTTTTAATATATTTTCTGTAACATCCGCGATAGTTAGTTATTTTTTTTGAATATTATCAGGTATTTAATTTAAACCCTTTTCATCCGGTTTGTCCTGTGAGTTAGATTCGCTACAGCTCCCTTTAATGTTATTGAACCGTATATTTTATCTTTAGTAATTTTAAACAAGATTCGATTTATTAAAACATCTATATTTTTGATAAAAAATATTAGCTCACTTACTAATTTATATTGATGAAAAGAACATTGTTTGCTTTTATAACTCTTCTCATTATTTCTTCTGGCTTATTTGCACAGTCAAAAAAGAAATCTTCGGAGTAGGACTTGAAAAAAAATGTAGTGCGATGGAATATCACCCCGTTTTTATTATGGGGCAATAAAACCTTGAATTTGGTTATGAACGTGTTATTATACCCATTATTAAGGATATAGTCGTAGATAAATACCCAGGAATGGAGAATTTGCTTAAGGATCAGACTTTTAATACCAATGGCGTTTATTCAATTTGGACAGCTGGATATAGGTATGTGATCCAGATAGGTATTCTTATTTAATAAGCCTCATTAAAGTTAAGGTAAAATCCCTGGCTTTCTCTTCCGATCCCAAAATCTAACCGAATGTTCATGCGGGGTTGTACTTGAAGCCGATAGCCAATTCCTATACTTGGTAACCAGTCTCCAAAATCACTTGGTTTATTGCCAAGAGTACCAACACCTACCCAACCAACTAAACCATGTGCACTTAGTTTACCTTCTTTTTTATAAAACTGATGCCTGTATTCTGATAAGAAAATGACCATTGATTTGTCACGGTATTGTCCCCAAATATAGCCTCTCAAATCAAAAGGAGTTCCAGGCTGCGACATTTCTCCATAAGGAACATCACCAAATCCGAATCTGCTTTTAAACTGCAGTGCCATGGTTCGGCCTTCTCGTTTAATTGTAAAGTATTTTCTTATATCGGCAACGTAAATCTGATAGGTGTTGTTTCCAGCTAACCAGTTACCATAAAATCCACTTGATAATTCAATAAATATTCCGCTCCTTGCATTAACTGGTATATCCCTAGTATCATATTGAAAAACCAATCCTACACCTCCATTAAAAGGTTTATTGTTATATTTATTATAATAATAATCGGAAGCTACACTGTCACATGCATATCTGCCTTTTGTATAATTAATATCCAACAATGGTCCAAAAAATAAATTCTTTTTAAATTGCCATAAGAATATCGGCAAAAGCTGAAACCATGTTCTATTATATGCTGTCGTTGATTTTCCCTTTTTAGTTGTATAACCTTTTTCATAGCCTACACCCCAATAATTATCAGGCATATTTTTATAATTTATATCTGCATAAATCCTGATTTTATCCTTCAGCCAGAAAGTAGAAAGTTTGGTTCCGATAAAATAGGCTCCTGTTGTAGTTATTCCAGCCATTATGGGTGAAGATGAACGTTGAATAAGGGTGTCTTTTGGATTTGTTTTAAATGTCAACATAATTCCTAATGCCAGTGTAAATTTGAGTTCCGGTGTATAGGCAGGGCCTGCAAGCGGAGTAATCATTAGTTTACCTTTATCAATCTTTTCCTGCCGCCTGGCGTTTCGCTTAGCTTTTTTCTCTTCCTTGCTAATTTCCTGCGAAAATGATATAGTGGAAATTATGACAATGGAGCAAAGTAAGCATATCGTTTTTTGAATTAACCTGCATTTCATTGTTTCGATCAATCAGCAAGTACAAATGTATATATTATATTTTGGAATTTATTTGTGATAAACATTATCAATTATTATTTGTTATTAAAAATGTTGGACGAGATATTACGAATTGCGGGATTAATGATTTTTGAAATTTTTAAATTTGGTAAAAAAAATTTTCTACTTTTGCACCCGCTAAATCAATATGAGGATTTCAAAATTTAATCCTTTAATAATTTTAAAACTGAATCAGAATGAAATACTTATTATTTAAAATCGGAACACTTGTCGGAATTGTGTTTACACTTACAGCCTGTTATCCGGGAGGTGCAGAATACACGAGCGACACAGACCTCGTTGTTACGGATTATAATCCGGATTATGACTTTGGAGATATTCATTATTATTATTTGTCAGATTCAATTAACCATATAGTAGAGGAAGACGATACACCGGACAGAACATTGGATCCATTTGTTATTGGTTTATTAGAAGATCAGTTAAATGCATTAGGATGGGAGCGTAGTACAGATACTATAGCTGATCCGGAACCTGATGTATCTATTGTGGTTGCAGCTATTACAGTTACCAACTATAATATCTACCAAATTCCATGGTATGGTGGCTGGGGCTGGGGCTGGGGTTGGTATTATAAGGGAACCGATTATTGGGGTTACCCTGGGTATGGCTGGGGTTATCCATATTACGGATATACGTATGTAACTTCTTATGATGTAGGAACTTTAGCGTGGTTTTTATTTGAACCTGATAAGGTTGATATTGAAGATGAACTTATTTTTGTTGAATGGGCCGGTGTTATTAATGGAGTTCTTGGATCAAGTACATCCAGTACGGAAGACAGGATAGAAAGAGGTATAGATCAAGCATTTAATCAATCTTCTTATTTAAGTGGTGAATAATTTATGAATGATTTAAAAAAACAGATAATTATGAAATACATATTAACAATACTTGTAGCATTACTTATTTCGGCAGCCGGTTATTCGCAAGGCTTGTATAGTATAAACTACACCACGTCATATGGTGTGGGTAAAACGGGTGATTACATTAAAAGTCCAAGTTTCAGGGGAATGACTTTTGAAGGGCGCGGATTTATTTCAGATCATGTTTCTATCGGTGGATTGTTTACCTGGTCAACTTTTTATGAAAAACTTGGAGGTGCAACATTCAACTATGAAAATGCAACTTTTACAGGAACTCAGTACAGGTACATCAATGCTTTCCCTTTGTTGGTACAGGCACATTATTATCTCGGAGTTGATAAGTATGAAACACGTCTTTATCTCGGAGGGGGCCTGGGTCCATATATAATTAACCAGAGAACAAATGTTGGCGTTTGGTCGGTAGAAGAAAAAAACTGGCATTTTGGATTTTCTCCTGAAGTAGGGGTGCTATTGCCGATTTCAATGGATACCCGAATCAATGTCAGCTTTCGCTATCACTATGTGTTCAAGGCTAAAGATACAATTGATCATTCCTGGTTCGGTTTAAGCGTTGGATTGGCCTGGGGAGAATAGAAAAGAATTATTAGTTATTCGTTATTTGTTAATGGATTAAAGTTTAATTTATATGAGAAAAATATTGAAATTATCTGGATTGTTGGTGTTTGTAATTTTAATGTTGGACCCTTCAATATTATTTGCGCAGGGTAAATTTGAGATTACTCCTTATGCCGGTTATATGTTTGGCGGCAGACTTAGATTTTACGAAGGCGACTTCAAGATAAATGATAACCTTAATTATGGACTGGCGCTGGATATTGAGTTAGCAAAAGAAACCAAACTTGAGCTATTCTGGAGTGAAATGCAGACAACTGCTCAATTCGAACCATTTTATGGATTTGATTATCTCGGTGACTATATCGATCCTTTTGATATTCGCGTGGGTTATATACAAATCGGAACAGTTCAGGAGATTGATCTTGATAACATTCGCCCATTTGGGGTATTAACTGTAGGAACCTCGTATTTTATGCCACAGAATACAATTTACAAAGATTCATGGAAGTTTTCTGTTTCGCTGGGAGCCGGAGTCAAGATCTGGTTTACCGAAAGGGTTGGAATCAGGCTACAAGGTAGGCTGTTAATGCCAATTTTATGGGGAGGCGCTGGATTTACAGTTGGTTCCGGAGGCGCTGGAATAACGGTTGGTGGCGGAACTTCTATTGTGCAGGGTGATTTTACCGGCGGTTTGATCATTGCTTTGGG
>JAIOTR010000424.1 GCA_021106665.1 Bacteroidales bacterium | reverse complement strand
GATCACCTGTAAGTGTCCTGGTTGCCGCACCTATACCATTTATGGTAAGCTCTTTATTAATGGTAAGGCTTTCGGTATAAGAACCTACTGCAACAGTAATCTCATTACCTGATGATGCATCATCAATCGCATCTTGGATAGTACAATATTTAAGACCCGTTGTAGTATTAGTAACAGGTCCAGGCGCATCCTCAGGAACAACCGGTGAAGCAGTATTGAAGAAATAGTCCACCGAACTGGTGTGTGCCGGGGGGGAACTGCCATAGTTACCTGCATAGGTGCCCACAGCGCTTACCGTTAGAGTGTGCGGGAACGTTGTTGCGAGCGTCCAACTGCTTCCATCAGTGGAATGATATAGTGTCCATTGATTTCCAGTTCGGTTCACGAGCATATATAGCGGTGCCATTTCGTCTGCACCTATATAACTATTTACAATGATGTTGGAGGCCAGGTTGATAAGGGTCGCAGCGATCACATTTGTGTTAGAAGTGGTGCTGTAGAATCCAAAACGGAGAAAATTGTTATCGTCTTCTTTTATCAGAATACCTTGTTCTTTATATCCACCAGTGAGTGAAGACTCGAACTTTACTTCCAGCTCGAAATCGGTGTCACCGGATGGTTGCAGGATATGAGGCGCCATAATCCCATCGGTCCAGAGTTGGTGTTCTTCACCTCCTGGAACTGAGATGTTAATCCAGGCGTCATCGGTACAGGTCCCCGTCAACGTATATCCGCCGCCACCCAATGGATCAATAAATGTCCAGACAGATGTATCCAGATTCAGAGCGTTGAAATCGTCAGAAACTATTCCCCCTGGAGGAGGAGGACTAGGGACATGAATTACAAAGTCCTGAATATCGACATTTGGAATCGTATTAATAGCCTGTACAGATACATCAAAATTGCCAGGTGTATCGGGTGTCCATTCAATAAGCCCGGAGGTGCCGTCAATGGTCATTCCGGTTGGTGCTGTCAGCAGCGAAAAGGTCGGAGCCGGAATACCCGTGGCCTCCACGTCGTAGGTATACAACTGCCCGATCACGGCTGCTGTCACAGGTGTCGAGGTAATGACCACGATACCTGGGTTGATCGGGTCTTCGGGAACCACCGGTGCGGCAGTATTGAAGAAATAATCAATCGAACCAGTGTGGGCTGGGCTGGACGAGCCAGTTGCATTACCGGCGTAAGGCCCAATTCCCGTAACCGTTAAGTCAAAGATGAATAATGCGGCCTGTGTCCAGATAGCACCATCTGTGGAGTATGTCACAGTCCACTGGTCAGTTTCACGTTTAACACGCATGTATAGAATTGGTCCTGTGATAATTGCGCTAATATCAATATCAGCATATGTTGTGTGCCCAGGTAGAAAGAAACTGGCAACATAGACATGAGTTTCTGAAGAATTGCTGTAGAATTCAAAACGCATAAAGGTGTTGTTATCCTCTCGCACCAGAATTCCTTGCTCTTGAAACTGTAAAGTCAAAGGTGATTCGAATTTTGCTTCAACCTCAAAGTCGGCATTGTTGCAACTTTGCAGTACATGAGGTACCTTGAGTCCACTTGTCCAGAGCTGGTGTTCAATGCCAGCTGGCACGTTAATATTCAGCCAGGCGTCAGCAGTGTTGCTACCGACGAGGTCGTAGTCACAGTCGCCCACGGGATCGACAAATGTCCATAGCGAAGTATTCAACAAGGGCAAGTGAAAATCATCTGAAACAATATCCGATGTCACTGTGGTAAACATCAAATCACCCGTGATGGCTTCATCGGCCTCAGCAGTTACAGAACTGATTTGATAATGGTACTCAGTATCTGGCAACAGGCCAGCCAGGTCCAGACTGTGAGAAGTCACCAGCGTCGGATCTGTGATGATGCCGAGTTCATAGGCAGAAGTAAGGCCGTATGCCACCTGGCTGCTTGCAGGGACATTAGTGTTCCATGAAATCGTGGCACCCGTATTGCCACTGTGGATAGTCGCCTGTATGTTGGTGATCGAGATCGGGATGGGAGAAATGGACAGATTGCCGAAAGTGACATCCCCATGATGACTGATAAGCAAAAGGCTGCCGTTTTGAGGGTCGCTCATTGCTTCCTGTCCCGTGATGTCCCATCCGACCGGTTCAGTCTCACTCTGTTCCCAAACTTTGAAACTGTATAAACCACCAACGCCTGGATTTGTCTCAACACGTGCCTTAAACATGTAAATGGTTTCCAGATCCAGTGACCGTATTTGGGTCGCCAGAATATCTCCATCGTTTCCGTATATTTCCAATCTGTTCCCCCGGTACCAGCAAATGGCACCAAGCGGGAGATAGCCACATTTCGGTTGTGCACAGATTACCGGGTAATCGGTATGACCCATCCAGCGCAGCAACACTCCAATGCCATTACCGCCACTGATGCTATGGATGGTGACCGGCACGGAAATCTCGTAATCAGCCCAGGTCATGTCACCGATGGCCACCAGCCGGTCATAGCCGGTGGTGACCGTGTGAATGCCATCTGTGGTGACTTCCCAGTTTCCGTCGACCGCCTGAGAAACCTCGTTTGCCACTGTTACTGGGTCCTGCCAGTCGATTTCATAAGGAAGAGGCCATACATTAGTGCTTGTATAGTTAACGGTTACGGTATGTTCTGTTTGGCCCAGGTTGTCGGTTGCCGTAATGATAACCGAGTTGGCACCGTCAATCAGGTCACTGGTCGCCAGATCGATATTAAAGTCACCTGATGACTGAAGCCGTCTACCGTCTGGACCAATCGATAATGTGACATTGGAACCTCCATTTAGTGTGTAGTGCAGCGAGGGAACGCCGTCCACATTAGAAACATTTCCGAGTATGTTCACCCAGGGCTGTGGTACACCCTGTTGGCCGAAAGTTTGTTCGTTTCCGTACCAGATGGCAATATCGGGTTGAGATAATAATGGAGAGTATCCAGGAACAATAAATATTCCTAATATGATAATTAGAACTTTATAAATGAATCTTAAAGAAATGCTCTGGAGTTTTGTCGGAATACTAGTTTGTCTTTTCATATTTTTTACTTTATTGTATTCTCTTTTATAAATTATTTATTGCCAACCGGGTAGAGATGATCGATTAAAAAAAAGCCGGTAGCGTACCTGGAATCTTCTGTGATGGAATTTTCAGGTTGATCAGATATTAAATAACTAATCAGGTCGATGTTAACTTGAGGATCCGATACAGTGTAAAATTGTTGATAATAGGTATCGGTTATCACATGCAGTGATCCCAGGAACAAATTACCGGCTATATTTTTAGTTGAATAATATTTAATATTGAATTTGCTTTTCATTTCATATATTCTCTTCAAATAAAATGGCATTGAAATCTACTTTCTTTCACATTGGTCAGTATCAAATTGTTTTAAGATTTTTGGTTAACTTGGTTTTAAGTTCTGATAGTTTCAAAGGTTCATGGATGACAGTATAATTAACCTTTTGAAAAATTGAAATGACATCGTCCAAAGCTTTATTTGCAATTACTACCACCTGTATGTTTGGATGGTTATCATTAAGGTATTTTAGAATGACTGCATCATTCAGATTTTTCAGGCTGATCACGGCTTTGTCAATGGAATAGTTGCTCAGGTTTGAAATAGATTCGGTAGTACTATGGGAAATGTAAACTTTGTTTCCATTATTTTCGGTGAATTCTTTAATCTCATTATCAGCAGACGATTCTTTGGTCTGTATCAATATGTTCATATTTGGTTGATTTTAAGGTGACCTTAGAAAAGAAATGGGGTATTCAAAATCTATGCCTATAATGAATATCCTGATATACAATAAATTAGTATATTATTGAGGTTTGTATACATGACCGTTAAAAAACAGCATCCGAATACTTAAATCAATGCTGTTCACCGCAATACCTTTGAATTGATAGATCTATTGGATGGTTGCCCTGAATCGGGCAAATGACCGCAAATGGGCATTTTTCATTAACAGTGAATTGTTAATAACCCAAAATGATAAAATAGCTTATTTTTTGATTGAAATATTATACTTCTTTAATTTCCTGTCGAGGGCCTGACGCGAAATATTGAGTAAATCTGCAGCTTTCGATTTATTGTGTCCGGCAATATTTAATGCCCTTTTTATTGATTGTTTTTCCTGATCTCCCAGGTTGAATGAGCCTGATTTTTCATTCTCTGTTTTTTCTGCAGATTGGGAAAAATATTTTAGTCCATGAAACCTATTTTCGGTTAGTATTTTCTCATCGCAAAGAATGATAGCTCTTTCGATGAGATTCATTAATTCCCTTACATTTCCTTCAAAATCATAATTTAATAATTTTGATGATATAGATTTTTCAACTTTTAAAATGGGCTTTCCATACTTCTTAATAAATGTTTTCACAAAATGGTCAAACAACACGGGGATATCCTCTTTTCTTTCTCTCAAGGGCGGTATGTCAATCCTGAAAAGATTGAGTCTGTGAAACAGATCAGCCCTGAAAAGTTTTTGTTTAACCATACCTTCCAGGTTTTGATTGGTGGCTGTAACGATTCTTATATCGACTTTTTTTTCATTGTAATCGCCCAGCCTTGAAATTTTTTTATCTTCAATCACCCTTAGCAGCTTACTTTGCATGCTTTGTTTCATATCACCGATCTCGTCCAGGAAAAGTGTCCCTTTATCTGCAATTTCCATTATTCCTTTCTGATCCTGTCTGGCATCAGTATAGGAGCCTTTTTTATGTCCGAAAAATTCATTTTCGAATAGTTCCTCCGGAATGGTTGAACAATTAACCGGAATAAATCGATTGTCTTTCCTTTTACTCAATAAATGAATGGCTTTGGCTACCAGCTCTTTTCCTGTACCACTTTCTCCTGTTATCAAAACGGTTGTATCAGGTACTCCAGCAATTTTTTGAATAAGATTTCGGATTTCTGAAATGGCTTTGCTTTTTCCGATAATATTGTAGTTTTCATCAAATGTATCATTAAGCACTCCCTTACTTTCACTTTCCTTCCTGATTGTTTGATATTTGTTAATTCGTTCTATGGATTCTTTAACTTCATTTAGTTTGAACGGTTTATTCAGAAAATCCACAGCTCCATAACGCATAGCCTGAATTACATTTGACATTTCTCCATATCCTGTCATCATAATGACGCCCAGATAGGGATATTGTTGATTTATTTTTTTTAGAAAAGTTATCCCATCCATTTCTGGTAAACGGATGTCAAGCAAGGCAATATCAATTATCTTCGACTCAAGGAGATCAATTGCTGTAGATGGATTACCGGCTGAATAAACATGGTATCCTTCATTTTTAAGATACTCGCTTACTTCTATTCTGAATCCCTCTTCATCATCCAGAATGAGAACGTATTGATTCTTTTTCATATTCTGTAAAATGGCAAAGACTGAAGTCTTTGGTAATTATACAAATTTAATCTTTTTCCGGGAATCGCGGAAAAAAAATATTAATTTTTGTATAGTCTTCTTTATTGCTTCTCACCTGAATCTCCCCATGCATATTTTTTATAATGCCATAAGCAATGGAGAGTCCGAGACCTGTACCAAAGCCCTCGGGCTTGGTGGTAAAAAACGGATCAAATATTTTGGATATAATATGTGCATCTATCCCTGTACCATTGTCCTCAATCATTAAAATTACATTTTTATCAGAGGAATCTGATCGAATAATAATCTCTTTTGTATAATCGGTTTCATTACTGTAAGTAGCTTTATCTTCTATGGCATATTTGGCATTGGCGAGCAGATTTAAAATCACCTGTTCTATCTGCATGTTACTGCCTATAGTAAAACCAATGTTATTTTTTAAATCCAGCTTGATATTAATGTTGTGATTACTATATTGGGTGCCAATTAATGACAATGCTTTATTGACTACTTTGTTAAGATTTATCTTTTCCATAACCAAAGAATCCTGATCTCTTGAAAAGACCCGTATATGGTCAATGATTTGCCTGATCCTTTTAATATTGTTTTCGATGGAATTGAATTTATTATTGAGGTAATTAGGTGTGGTTGTTTTTGAAAGAATTTTCATCTGCAAATTTTCGAATGATAAAGACATGATACCAAGAGGCTGATTAATTTCGTGGGCAATTCCGGCGGCAAGTTCCCCAAGCGATTCAAGTTTGGATTTTTGAACCATATACTGATGACGGCTTTTTTGTTCAAATAGTGCTTCCTCTATTTGTTTTTGAAGATTCTGATTGATGGTAATTATTTCCTGATTGGCTTTCTCAATTTCTAATTCAGCATTTTTCTTTTCAGTAATGTCCTGAATAATTCCATCAAGTTGAACGGGATTACCGTCAATATCAAATGATGTTTTTACACTGATCAAACCCCAAAAAACAGACTTATCTTTCCTGACAATTTGTAGCTCCACATTATTTATATAGCCTTTATGTTTAAGTCTTTCAATTAATTCATTTCTTTTATTTTTATCATAATAAATGTCTAAAACCGGAACTTTGAGCATTTCTTCCCCTGAATCATATCCCAGCATGTTAACTGTAGCCTTATTAACATACAGAAATTTACCTTTAAGATTGGTTATATACATGCCAATAGGAATATTTGACTGTAGTTCATTAAACTTTTCCTTGCTCTTTTGTAATTCTATTTCTTTCTCCTTTATTTCCGATATGTCATGTATTATGCCCTGAATATATCTTTTATCATTTAAATTTAATAGTGAAGCGTTTATATTTCTGTAGCGTATTTCACCATTCTTTTTCTTATGCTTTGCCTGAAATGAGATTTTACCTTTTAAGAGTAATTGCTTAATAAGTTTTTCTCTCTCGCTTCTGTCTTTATATATTACAAAATCGCCGTATTTGAAGTTTTTAAATTCTGCATATGTGTAATCCAGATCCCTATATGCTTTTTTGTTCAAATAGTGCTTCCTCTATTTGTTTTTGAAGATTCTGATTGATGGTAATTATTTCCTGATTGGCTTTCTCAATTTCTAATTCAGCATTTTTCTTTT
>JAIOTR010000119.1 GCA_021106665.1 Bacteroidales bacterium | reverse complement strand
CCTGAACTTATCCCATCATTATTTAAAATATCAGTTATCTCAAAACTAACCTCCGTATTATTCAATCGATTATACATTTCCACAATCTGATTTATAATTTCATGTCCCTTGCCTGTTGAGATTTGGTTGTAGTTCTTAACTTGCTTTGATTTTTTAAGCCCTATGCCATCATCAATTATTTCGATTTGAAGTCTATTTTCTTGTGAGATAACTTTTATTTCCAAATTCCCCTTTCCCTCCTTATTTACAAGCCCATGCTTCACTGCATTCTCAGCAAATGTCTGGATGATCATGCGAGGAACAAGAGTGTTCATATCTACCTTTTCATCTATATTTATCGAAAAGTCAAATTTATCAATATATCTAAATTGTTGGAGTTTTAGGTAATTCTCAACAAATTCAATTTCATCTCCTAATGTTATAGAAATTTTTTTACTATTGTTCAGTGTGTTTCGTATCAAAGACGAAAAGTCAACCAGGAATTCATGGGCTTTTTTCTTGTCCTCCTTGTACAAAACAGAGCTTAAGGTATTTATTGCATTAAATGTAAAATGTGGATCAATCTGGTTTTTGATTGTGAGCAATTCAAGTTCAGTCATCCGTTTTTCTTTTTCAAATCTTTTTTGAAGGTTGGTTCTTTGAAGTTTTAATAGGATATACAAAAAGAGGGATATAAGCAAATATATGCCAAAGTAAAACGGATACTTGAAATAATAAAACCGGTTTTCAAAATATAAATAATATCGCCCTATTCCCTTGCTTTGTATATATAAATTTACTTTCTGGTCTTTAAAGCTACATTTTGACACTTGCAAATTAGTTTCTACTAACTCCGGGAAATCAACAATTAAAGTATGACTGAAGCCCTCCTGGTAAATAAATATTTTTTCAATGTCACTTCTATAAGTTATAATTTCAGTTTTGCCGTCATTATTTAAATCTACCTGGTCAATTCTTTCGCCTAAATTAATGTCTTGCCTTTTATTAATAAACTTTAGCCCAGGTGTAACCTCAAAACATTCATTATCTGTACGTTTGTAAAGTATCAGTTTAGTGCTATTGTCAGATTCAATAACAAGGAATTTATAATTACGGTCATCTAATTGTCGACGAATGATTTCATCTCCGGTGGTATTGTATTTAATTAACCATGAAGTATCAATGTTGGTTTCGCCATTAAACAAGGCATAAATAAACAATTCATTTCCTTCTTTTATAAGTGTTGTTATTATATTTGATTTTCTTCTGTGTTGTTCAATGGGAGTAAACAACAACTTAAGTTTTTCATTGAAAACAAATAGTCTTGATATTGAATCGCAATAAAAATTCTCATGAGGCCCGGGGGCGTTTTCGGGAGTTGAACAGGTTACTGTAATTACATAACCAGATGTACTTGCTTTTTTAACAATAGGCAAGTTAATTGCTGCATATTTTACATCATTCATAACAAGTTTATCATTATAAATATCATAAGCATAAATAGCTCGTGGGGCCTTACTAAATCCTGCCCTGATGCAGAATATGAACTCCTTGTATCCATTATTGTTTAAATCAAAAAAACCACCATAGGTAATCAAAAAGTCTGGGATGTCATTTTCTAATTTTACTTTGGCAATAAAACTATCCACCACTACCTTTCGCTTACTCATTGGATCTATACCTTTTAGAAATAATGAATCTGAACTATATTCAAAAAAGTAAATTTCATCAACCTTATCATTATCGAAATCAGCAAATAAGAGATTGTGTTTTGGAAGCAAATTTCTTCTGGAATTAAATTGATTTATTAAAACCTTACTATCATTAGATGAAATATCAGTCCAACATTTCATACATGGAAACGTATTATTATCTTTTTCATAACCAAGAAAAAAATATTCACTCAGGGAATCATTGTTCATATCATGATAATAGGTTTGATTCTCTCTGAATTTCTTTTGTTTAACAATTTCCAGATTATATTTATTGAATATTTGTGGGAGAAAATATATTATCAATAGTGCAACAGGTATCGAAATAACAAAAGGATTGGTTACTATATTTAGGAAACGGTTCATTTACAATTCACTATCCAATAACCTGATATATTTTACCGGCATTTTAAATGAGTGTAATATACCATCAACTTCCAATTCACATATCCTTTTCTTCCGGTTTAGCTGTTTTAAATAACTCAAATTTATAGCAACAGACCTGCTAATACGGAAAAACAAATCACCAGGCAATTTTTCTAAAACTGTTGCGAGATACATGCTTACCATATGGGATTTATCATTTATAAGGAATATTTCAGAGTAATTTCCTTCTGCTTGAATGTAAAGAATATCCTCTGGTGATAAAAACACTGATCCTATACGACTATTAAATTTTATTTTATTAGGAGTCAGTTTATTTAAAACCAGTTTTATGTTTTCTTTTCCATTAAGCTTTGATTTTTCGCACTGATAACGTTTTATAGCTTTTTTCAAAAGACGTGAATCCACAGGTTTTGTCAAATAATCAAATGCTGAATGTCGGATTGCTTCGATGGCATATTCATCATAAGCGGTAACAAATATAATTGTTGGTTGAACATCAAAGTTTTGAATTTCATGCAAAAATTCAAATCCATTTTTTTCAGGCATTTGAATATCCAGGAAAACAATATCAGGCTGAT
>JAIOTR010000097.1 GCA_021106665.1 Bacteroidales bacterium | reverse complement strand
TATCTTTACAAAAAACTATCATGCGAATTAAAAGAGAACAGCTTGATTTTATTAAAAATGAATTAAATTCATTACAAAATGAAATTGAACTGTATTTATTTGGATCGCGAACCAATGATATGGAAAAAGGAGGAGACATTGATCTGCTAATTCTTTCAGACAAACCTATTGAAAAGCAAAAAATCCGAGATTTCAGAATTAAATTTTATCGAAATTTTGGCTGGCAGAAGATTGACATTGTTACATTTCTGAAAAAAGAAAAACATCCCTTTAAAAATATAGCATTAGAGACAGGAATTAAACTATAATGGATCAAAATCATACAAAAGAATTATTAAAGCAGAATTGGAATTTACTTCTAACTTCGTTTGAATCATTAAGTAAATCCGTTGAAAAATGTTCTTCTATTGGAATCAAATCCGAATATTCTTTTGAAGAAATGGAATCCATTGATTCCTTAACTTCTAAATTTGCCCGCATTTCGGATATTTATACTCAAAGAATAATCAGAGGAGTATGGGCTTTGCTACGTGAACCTTATGTACCTTTTATTGATCTAATGAATAAAGCTGAAAAAACCGAAATTATAGTATCATCTGAATCAATGTTACAAATCCGGGACCTGCGGAATCAGGTTGCTCATGAATATTTGCCTGAGGCATTGAAAGATCTTATGCAAGAAGTTATAAAAAAATATCCTTATCTTAAAGAGAATATAAATCAAACAAAATATTTTCTTAAACAAAGAAACTGGCTTTAATCAGTGTTAGGCACCCTAATTACTTCAAAAACTCGAATTAAGTTGTTATTGAAATTTTTTCTCAACAGCAATTCGCGGTCGTATTTGCGGAACCTGGAAACCGAATTTGGTGAATCCACCAATTCCATAAGGCTGGAGTTGAATAAATTTGAAAAAGCCGGTTTGTTGAAATCCGAAGTGGCCGGTAATAAAAAGTTTTTCAGCGCTAACACTACACATCCCCTGTTTATTGATATTCATAATCTCCTTTTGAAACATATCGGTTTTGACAAGATTATTGAACGGGTGGTCAATAAGCTGGGAAACCTTGATATCGTCTATATAGCTGGTGATTTTGCACGGGGGATTGATAACAATATGATTGATCTCGTATTTGTTGGAGAGAGTATCAATAAGGAATATTTAATAAGTTTAATTGAAAAAACAGAAAATCTTATTAAACGCAAGATTCGATATATTGTGTTTAATGAATTTGAATTTGAATCCTACAAAAAGAACTTAAACGATTCTGAAATATTATTGCTTTGGAAGGCTGAAAAATAATTGAACATGAATAACCAAACCATAAATATTAATTTTAAGAAACCATGAAGATCAATTTTTCTGGATGAAACGTCAATTACAATATCGTGGTTATGATTGGAATTTAAAAGTATTGAAAAATAAATTATTCCTGTTTGAATCATTTATCTCTGATATTAGAAACAGCTAGATCGCAGAATTTGGCCAACTATACATTTTTCACTTTGAAGTTGTTTATAAATGGAACCAAATAAAAAAAAGAACACACCCGAAATCAAATCTTTCATCCGGCGCCACAGCCACCTTTTCTGGTACATTCCAGAGGATAAGAAACAAAACATCAGTCTGGAGTTTTTGGTGGAGACAATATTAAATTATGGCCATATAAATTCGGTCAAAGAGTTGATCTTGCTTTTAGGGATAAACAAAACCGCAAAAATCTTTTTTGATTCCATTAATTTAAGTGAACGAAGAAAGGGCAATTATTTTGAATTAACATTGAATTATTTTTCTTTATTATTCAGATCTTATGCATCTTGAGATATTAAGTAAAAATCAAAGAGAGTTGTTTCCTCAATTAAAGACTTTTAAACGCTCTTTTTATTTGGCGGGAGGTACGGCCATAGCATTGCATCTTGGGCACCGACGATCAATAGATTTTGATTTATTCACTGGTACAAAATTGGTAAAACGCCGGGTAAAAGAAAAATTACACACTTTGCCGTATCAACAAATACCTTTGTTTGAAGATATTGACCAGATACATTTAATGATGAATGAAGTTAAACTGACTTTTTTTCACTATCCCTACACAATTGAATATCCGGTTAATATTGAATCGAATATGACCATGCCCGACCTGATTACGCTTGCAACAATGAAAGCTTTTGCTTTGGGCCGCAGGGCAAAATGGAAAGACTATGTGGATTTGTATATTATTTTAAAAGATCATTATTCAATTTCTGAAATAAATGAAAAAGCGAATAATATTTTTGGTGATCAATATAGTGAAAAACTTTTTCGCGAGCAATTAGCCTTTCACAAAGACATTGATTATTCCGAGACTGTTGAATATATTGTAGCACCCATACCTGAAGAAGAGATCAAAGAATTTTTGATAAAAAAAGCAATTGATATTTTGTAGAACATGAAGATCAATTTTTCTAAACGAAACGTCAATTACAATATCGTGGTTATAAATGGAACAAAAAAACAATAAGATAAACCATTGGAAGAAAAAGAACTCATAAAATTAGTCAATCAAGGCGAAAGCGAAACGCTGGAGTTTAAAACATCTTTTAGTAAAGCTGTTATTGAAACCATTGTTGCTTTCTCTAATACTAGAGGAGGTAAGGTTTTGATTGGTATAAATAACCAAAAGGAGATAGTAGGTGTTTCCATCATGGAAGAAACAGTTCAAAAGTGGGTTAATGAGGTAAAACAAAATACCAATCCGGTTATCTTTCCTTCTTTTGAAATAATCAGAATTAGTAATAAAACAGTATTTGCAATTGTTGTAAATGAGTTTCCTTTAAAGCCGCTTAGTTATAAAAACATATATTATTCCAGAAAAAATAATTCCAATCATTTGCTTACCATTGATGAAATAACAGAACTAAGATTTGCAAGTTTA
>JAIOTR010000429.1 GCA_021106665.1 Bacteroidales bacterium | reverse complement strand
TGATAAGAGAAATAAGTATGGATTCGGATAGGAACTGGTTAATCAGTTTTGATTTGGTTGCACCTGAAACTTTTCTGATCCCAACTTCTCGTGCCCTTCGGGTTGATTTTGCTGTGCTCAGATTCATAAAATTGATACAGGCCATAGCCAGGATAAATACAGCTATCACCATAAAAATGTAGATATAATTTTTATTTCCATTTGGTTCAAATTCGCCAGCAATATCCGATGTGAGATGTATCTCGGTTAAAGGTTGTAAATAATACTCCCATTTGTTGCCGCTTTTTGCTAATTCATCATAATCCCTTCCCTCAAATAAATATTTTATTGTGAATTCCCCGAACTTGGCCTCCAGGGTTTTATAATCGACATCAGGATATAGCAACAGATAACACCTGAAATTATTCCACCACCAGGAAGTACCATTATAAAGCCCATCGATTGACGTAAGTGAAACCAGGAAATCAAAATGAAAATGCGATTGTTCTGGAACCTCTTTAACCACCGCAGTTACTTTAAGATTCAAAGTATCATCCCAAACATACAAGGTCATGACCTCATTGAGTGGATTTGTATCACCAAAATATTTGCCTGCTGTTTCTTCTGTAATAACAACAGAAAATGGCTCTGCCAGGGCTGTTTCCCGGTTCCCTTTCAATGCTTTAATTGTGAACACATCAAAAAAAGTAGAATCAACCAGAAATACCCCATTTTCGTTAAATGTTTTATCCTTCCATTTTGTAAGCACTTCGTCAGGTGTGGCAATACGTGTGATCTTTTCTATTTCGGGGAACTCGGAATACAAAGCTTGTGGCAAAGGGGCAGGAGTGTAGGTTTGATAAATTTCTGTATTGCCGGCCAACCCATCTACAGCCATTCTGAAAATGCGATTATGGTTTTCGTTGTATTTATCATAATCTAATTCATAATTTACAAACAGTACGATCAAAATGCTACAGGCTATTCCAATGGATAAACCCAGGATATTTAGAAAGTAAAATCCTTTTTGCCGAAGGAAATTACGAAAGGTGATTTTTAGGTAATTTAAAAACATGGTATTTATCTTAAATTGTTAATTGAAATCAGGAATATACCGAAGGCGGTAATTAACATAAATTCATAAATAGGTAAAACTCTCATTTTTGTTGTATTTAGCAAAAAGGCTAAATTTAGTCAAATTGTTGTCAGCTCAATTTATACGTCATCTCATATTGCCCCGTCATCAATTCAAATCCTGATGCCTTCAAAAAGTTGATTAAATCCTCATCTTCGCTTTGAATATTAAGAAATTTGATAATATCTACACTCCCATTTATCTCATCAATTAATTTTTTAATCAGGGCAGAACCTACACCTATCTTTCGGTATTTGGGATCAACAAGAAATGCCATGATCCAATTAAGAGTCGGGTAGTAAACAATTAAACCCACTTTGTTGATGCTATATTCAGCCTCTATTATAAGCACATCATCAGGAATCCGCTTGATGGCACTAAAACTGTTTTCCCAAGATGGTGTCCAGTCGGCAAAGGTTTCAAAATAATCAATTATAGACTTGTCTAGATTTTTAAATGACAATGGTATTCTTAATTGCTCAGTAATTTTTAACTTTTTGATATCAAGTGTAAAACAATCCAGGCTTCTGTTAATTTTAAAACCTGCTTTTTGATAAGCCCTGATGGCAGCATTATTTTCCTGAAGTACCTCCAGGTAAAATTGTTTAATCTTTTTCTCTTTAAGTGAAGGTATTATAAAATCAAACATTTGTGATGCAATGCCCTTTCCGCGATAATCTTTAACCAGCCCGGTCATGATATCAAAGGCAGAAGGAGTTTCATAATGATTATCAATACCCACCAATGTAAATCCTACCAATTTGCTATCGTTAAAAGCACCTACACTTGATTCGGGATCATAGCCATTTTTAATAGCACGGTTTTCCATGACATAATGGGTCATATAACTAACATCTACTGCATAGTCGGAAAAAGCATCTACAAAAGTTTTGTGTAGTTCTTCGAAGGAAACATTAACCAGATTTTTATACGTGACATTCATAATTAAGAGTTGATTCTTGATAAGACAATGATATATTTTCCATAGATACGGTTTCTGTGAACCATTCCGAATAGGCGTGAATCCATGCTGTTGTCACGGTTATCACCCAAAACGAAATAATGATTTTCTTTTACTATAATAGGTCCGTAGTTAGCCAATAAACCATTTTTATTGGAGAATGAAATGTTGTGTTGTAAACCCAAACCAGTTTCCCTGGCAAAAAACTCCCCGTTTGAATTTTCTTTAACCAAATTAAAGTTTTCTTTACTTAAAAATTCATATTTAAGTGGGATCCGGTTAATGTATATTTTATTTTGTTTTAGCTCAATGGTATCGCCGGGAAGACCGATAATTCGTTTTAACCAGTAATACTTCTGGTCTTTTTCCCTTACCTGGCAAAGAACCATGTCACCCCTTTCCGGTTTACCTAATTTAAAAACCTTTAGGTTGGAAAATGGCAGGGTGAGATCAAAAGCAGAACGGTTAATGATAAGCTTATCGCCAGATACAAATGTTGGTACATCTGAATTTCCCGACACCATGTAGGTTCGGAATGTACCAAGAATGAAAAATAGGATGATTATTGTAAACAGAATCGATTTCAGAAATTTTTTATGCATATCATTCATAGATTTTGCAATAGCTTAATATTCATTAACTATACCATTTTTTTAAATGGCAGAAAAAGAGAAAGTTGAAAACAGATATTAAATAAAATGGAATATATTTGTGATCATTGTGAACACCTTTTGTTCGTTATTGGACATAACAAATATTGTATGGAAGGACTGCGTTTTACAACTTCAATACCTGATAAGCATGCTTTTTATGAACTCTTTATAACCACAG
>JAIOTR010000197.1 GCA_021106665.1 Bacteroidales bacterium | reverse complement strand
TGATGAGGCAGGTGGTTTCAAATAATCCACCGGGTACAGTCTTTAATTCACCGGACTATATTTATATCATTCCTGATTTCGTTGTTAGTGGCGGGGAAGTTTTACAGGATATTCCTGTTATCTGCTCGGGGGATGTGGATCATAGTTATGTGCCGGCGGCTGGGAAATAAACAAAAAAATAATTTAAAATTCACAAAAGCAGGGAAAAATCATTCCCTGCTTTTTGCTTTTATGGATTTCAACAAATAATAGCATCATTAAGCAAAGAATCATTAATTCAAAAAAATAATTTTTTCCATTTAAATAAATTCTATAAATTTGCGAAATCAGGTACAATATTACCATATTAACAAGTATCACCAAAAAATTTAATCTTTAAATAAAAACAATCATAAATTAAATTAAACAATTATGAAATTTACTTATTTAGTTCTATTCATGCTGGCGTTTTCATTTTTAAATGCCCAGGATTATTCCGGTTCATCAGTCATTACTGATGATCTGTTGGAACAAATGAATCAAAAATCCGAAAAGGATTTAATCAGGATCAATATCCGGTTAACCGAGCAGTATGATATAAACAATATAAAAAATGCTCTGTTGGATATGGATAAGGAAGAGAGAAGGTATTTTGTCATCAATGAATTAAAAGCATTCAGAGATGAGACACAGAAAGATATCCTAAATTTTATCGAAGCAAAGATGCAGTATAAACAAGCAAGGTTGATTCGTAGTTTGTGGATCACCAATACTGTAACTTGTGTTGCAACAAAGGATGTAATAGATGAACTTGCTATCAGAAGCGACATTGATCGCATCGACTGGGATGAAGACAGAAAAATGCTGATAAATGACAACATTCCCGGATCTGATAATCCCGGTGACCCACTGGGCGGGAAAGAAATAACCTGGAATGTAACACATTTAAACGTAACAGATGTTTGGGCGCTTGGATTTGACGGAACAGGAGTTATTGTTGGTGTTCTGGATACTGGAGTAAACTACAATCACTTAGATTTACAAGATCATATGTGGACTGATCCCGGATACCCGAATCATGGATACGATTTTACAAATAATGATAACGATCCGATGGATGATCATGGTCATGGTACACATTGCGCAGGAACAGTAGCAGGAGATGGAACAGCAGGATCACAAACAGGAATGGCACCCGAAGCCACCATCATTGCATTAAAAGTACTTGATGCCGGCGGTAGTGGAAATGAATCAGATGTTTGGGCAGCTATCCAGTTTATTGTTGATAATAATGGTGATGTTATCAGTATGTCACTGGGATGGCAGCATAGCTGGGGACCTGACAGGGTATCCTGGAGAAATTCGTTTGACAATGCTTTAGCAGCAGGTGTGATATCAGCAGTCGCTGCTGGAAATGAAGGCGATCAGCAAGGTTCATATCCTATTCCTGACAATGTTAGAACACCTGGAGATTGCCCACCACCATGGTTAAATCCTGACCAAACTTTAACCGGTGGCACCAGTGGGGTTGTTTGTATAGGTGCAACTGATATTAGTGATAATGCTGCTTCATTTACCAGTGAGGGTCCGGTTACCTGGGAAGCTATAAATCCTTTCAATGATTATTCATATCCCTCTCAAATGGGATTGATCCGGCCTGATGTAGCAGCACCAGGGGTAAACATTAAGTCTTTAAGTTATTCAAGTAATACAGGATATGCAGATGGCTGGAGTGGAACCTCAATGGCCACACCTGCTGTTGCTGGAGTTATGGCTTTAATGCTTGATAAAAATCCTAACCTGACACCTATTGAAATTAATATGGCATTGGAAACAACCGCCCTTGATTTGGGATCATCAGGAAAAGATAATATTTTTGGTGCAGGTAGAATAAATGGTTTAGCTGCGGTAAATGCAGTTCCCGGCCCGGGACCTGTTTATAATGCACATACCATAGATGATTCCAATGGTAATAACAATGGCGAAGTTGAAGCAGGTGAGAGTATATTATTATCCCTTGAAATGATTAACAACAGCACCAGCGCTAATAATAATGTAACTGTAAACATTTCAACTGCTTCTCCTTTCGTAACCATTACAGATAATACAGAATATTATGGGAATTTTGTCATAGGCCAGATTAAAAATATCAACGATGGATTTGCTTTTGATGTAGCAACTGGAACCCCCGGTGTTGAAGATATTCAATTTGCAGTAGAAGCGACAAATGGATTGATGACCTGGAACAGTCAGTTTAGTATTATTACTTCTGGTCCTAATCTCGAATTTGGTAACATGACCATCGATGATGCCAGTGGCAATGGAAATGGAAGGCTCGATCCGGGAGAAACAGCTGATATTACTTTTCCTGTGTTGAACATTGGAAATAGTAATTCTCCTTTTGCTTCAGCTTTATTATCTTCAGTTAGTGCATATGTAACGATAAATAGTGGTTCTGCCACACTTGGAGTTATTGATGCCGGAGGTAGTGCTGATGCAGTTTTTAATATTACGTGTGATGGCGCCACTCCTATCGGGACAGCTGTTGACCTGACTGTAGATGTAGAAGCAGGTGATTATGACATTTCCAATACTTTCTACCAGAGTGTTGGCCTTGTGCTCGAAGATTGGGAAACAGGTACTTTCTTTGCTTTCCCATGGACTTTTGCCGGTACTGCCGACTGGGTCATTGATACTTCTGATCCGTATGAAGGGACATATTGCGCCAAATCAGGAACCATTTCTCACAACCAGACTTCTGAGCTGGTTATTAACGTAGAAACTACCAACGATGATTATATCTCCTTCTACCGGAAAGTATCATCTGAGGGTAGTTATGATTACCTGCAGTTTTGGATTGACGGTACACAACAAGAGCAGTGGTCCGGTGAAGCACCATGGGCACAGGTGAGTTATTTTGTTCCTGCAGGAGTACATACTTTTAAATGGGTTTATAACAAGGATGGTTCTGTAAATACAGGTTCTGATTGCGGATGGGTGGATTATATCATTTTCCCATCTATTGTTCCTCCGCCTGACCCTCCTGATATTGACCTGAGCGCTTTGAGTTTTGAAGTGACTGTTCCTCCGGGCGGTAATACTACCGAGGTGTTGACCATTGCCAATGTGGGGGAGGCTGATCTTGATTTTAGTTTATCGAAATATTATCTTACTGACGGTAGCAAAGCTTATTGTTCTTCTGTTGGTGGCGGTGGTGATGAGTTTATCCAGAATGTGACCATCGGAACTATTAATAATACAACAGGACAATCTTATTATGCCGATTATACTGCTATGTCTACGGTTGTGAATGTGGGTGAATCTTATCCTATTACCATTACCAACGGTGATCCTATATGGACCAGTGACCAATGTGGTATATGGGTTGACTGGAACCAGAATGAAGACT
>JAIOTR010000473.1 GCA_021106665.1 Bacteroidales bacterium | reverse complement strand
TCGATATATCAAACTCTGAATCAAAGCTTTTTGTTCTTGTTCCAAATGTTAAGGGTGGTGAAAAAGCTGCGAAGCATAATTCAATTTCTTATATCGGCTATCCTTTTTCAACTTCTGAAACCTTCCTGAAAAAAAATATAAATTCCGACTTTGTTTCGGCAATAGATACAATGAACTGCTTGCAGGATTTATGCCTGACCTCAAATAAAACATTGATGGTCTATCTCGCAATGGCCTTTGGAAATCCTTATGGCGACCCATCGGAAATTGAGATCATTTTGGAATGGGTTGATAAACTAAGTCAAATGGGTGTGAACATAATCAGCCTCTCTGATATCATTGGGATTGCTACTCCTGAACAGGTAAGCAAAATTTATCAAACGTTAAGTTCTGAATATTCTAACATTAAATTTGGTATACATCTGCATATTAATAATGATGAATGGTATGATAAAATTGATGCGGCATATAAAAACGGATGTAAAATATTCGATGGCGTGATAAGCGGTATCGGAGGTTGTCCGATGACCGGATACGAACTCCTTGGAAATTTACCAACTGGTAATTTACTTCAATACGCAAAAAATAATAACATCTCATTGTTGATAAACGAAGAAAAGTTGCTTTCAACCAGGAGCTTAGCCCTCGAAATCCTGAAATAATCACATATTAATAATTCTACCCCTGCCCCTCTTCTTCCCTTTATTTTCAGTGCTTTCATAAGGATTTATGACAAAAGTCATATTTCTCAATGATTATCATCATTGGTGGACTTTGATCAACTTTATATCATAGCACCCAAAATCTATAAAAACAAGGCATTGAGATGAAGGACTCAAAAAAAACAGGAATTTATTTCCATTCTAACCCCAATGGAAGCTCTGGAGGCTTAGGCTTTTCTGATTTGGAAGATTATGCCAAAAAACTACCTGAAGTAGGTACCATTTGGAATTCAGAAAGCTTTCCATTAGAAGATCATGATACGGTAGCCGGGAAAATAAAAGAAAGCGGAATTGATAGGATCATCATTGCCGGAAATACGCCCGGTATGGTTAAACCTTTTTTTACTGAAGTTTTGGCACAATTCGGCAAAAATGGCGACAGCCTTTCACTGGCAAGTTTCATGGAATTTGGAGCGGTAAATAATGCGGACATTGATAAAGCAAAAGCCATTCTTTATTGCGCTGTAAAAGATGTACCTTTTGAATTTGCTGCTATTCCAGAAGAGAAGGACGTGAACCCTGAAACTCTGGTTATTGGAGGTGGTATAGCAGGTATCCAGGCTTCCCTGGAAATTGCAGATGCGGGTAAAAAGGTTTACCTATTGGAAAGGACAGGTACCATCGGAGGGCACATGGCCATGTTTGACAAAACCTTCCCTACCCTTGATTGCGCTGCATGTATCTTAACTCCTAAAATGGTGGAGGTCGGTCAACACTCTAATATTGACTTGCTAACCTATTCTGAGGTTAAAGGTGTAAACGGAGAGCCGGGAAATTATAAAGTAAGAATACTCAAGAAAGCAAAACGGGTGGATATCTCCACATGTATCGGATGCGGTTCTTGCTCTGCTAAATGCCCAGGTAAAGCTCCAAGTGAATTTGATTCCGGTATAAGCTTGCGCAAAGCTATTTATATTCCATTCCCCCAGGCTGTTCCCAATAAATACCTTATTGATGCTGATAGTTGCATCTGGGTTCAGTCGGATGGGGAAAAATGCGGGATCTGTGTAAAGTTCTGCCCTGTTAATGATTGTATAAATCTCGATGCCAAAGATGAAGAAGTTGAAATCACAGTTGGGAATATCATTGTTGCAACCGGATTTAAAACTTTCGACCCAAATCGTGCTGAACAGTTTGGCTATGGAAAATATCCGAATGTACTTACATCCCTTGAACTTGAACGCCTGATAAATGCTGCAGGACCAACCGAAGGCAAGATCACATTCAGGACGCAGGATAAAAAAGAGAACTGGGTTTTTACAAAAGATAGCGAAAGCCCGAAAAGCGTTGCATTGATCCATTGCATCGGAAGCAGGGATGAGAATTATAATAAGTATTGCTCCAAGGTTTGCTGCATGTATTCCCTTAAACTCGCTCACCTTGTAAAAGAAAAACTACCGGATGCCAATGTTTATGAATACTATATTGACATGCGGGCTTTTGGTAAAGGTTATGAAGAGTTTTATGAAAGGATCAAAAACGAGGGCATCAATGTCATCAGGGGAAGGACTGCCAAAGTTGAGCAATCAAATGGCCATTTGCTGCTTCGTTCCGAAGATATTGAGAATGACAGCTTGATTGAACAGGAAGTTGATATGGTGGTACTGGCGGTTGGCCTTGAGCCAAGAGAAGATGCAAAAAACATCGGCGAGATGTTGGGCATCAGTCAAACTGAAGATGGTTGGTTCAATGAGTCAAATTATATTTCTGATCCTGTTACAACTGATATTGGTGGTATTACCATCGCAGGCGTGTGCCAGGGGCCTAAAGATATTCCTGACACCGTTGTCCAAGCCTCAGCTGCAGCTGCTAGGGTCTTACAAAGTATTATAAAAGGCAAGGTAAAAGGCAATATAAAAGATGTATCACTGCAAAATATAGAATCCAAAGCAAATAAACTTTATTCAATGATGGAGGACAAATCATGAGTGTACGCGTTAATCCTGATTTAAAAAAAGATTTAAAGAAATTCGGAATTAGTGATTGGAATGAATGTTTCCATTGCGGGAATTGTACTGCAATTTGCCCCATGACCGAACAGGGATTTCTATTCCCGAGAAAAGGGATCCGGGCAATTCAAATGGGATTAAAAGATAAACTTGCTTCTAATCTTGACCCCTGGCTTTGTTATTATTGCGGTGAATGTTCAGAGACCTGTCCGCGTGACGCCAATCCTGGTGAGCTAATGATGACACTGCGGCGTTACCTTACTTCAATATATGATTGGACAGGGCTTTCCAGAAAATTTTATACTTCCAAAATTTGGGAATTGGGCGCTTTAATAATTCTTGCAATTTTAATTATTGCCCTGTTTGCAATTTTCTTACCACTCAGCCCAAACACAGCTCGATTAGTTAACGATTCGGGTGGTGTGATGATCAACAGTTTGGTTGATGGTGTATCTGCCGATCAATTTGTCAGGATCATCGAATA
>JAIOTR010000479.1 GCA_021106665.1 Bacteroidales bacterium | reverse complement strand
TCTTAGCAAAAGCCAACGGTAAAATTCATGGTCCGGGTGGAGCTGCTGAATTGCTTGGCATTAATCCCAGTACGCTACGTAACCGGATGAATAAATTAGGGATTAATTATAAACATAAAAGCTGATCTGGTTTCAGCCTTGTTAAAAAAATACTCCACACAATCGAAGCACTGAATAAATAAGGGCAGCCAATCCCCAATATACAAAATTACCCCAGAAATATGTGTAGTATGCCAACGGTCCGACAGCAGGATAAACGTACTCCTTCTCAAAAAAATACAGGAAAATATTGATATATGCTGATATTGCTCCAGCCGCCGCAAACAAAACATAACCCCAGTTTTGACCTGAAATTATACCGATAATTCCCGTAATAAATACAGGAATAAAAAATATCCAATCTGCCCAGGCAAGAGCATAAGCAGATTTGAAATGAGTTTTATCTCGCCAATCTTCGTTTTTACCGATGATAAGTTCTTTTGCCTTTTTACCATGCGGTTGTATAATCATAATAAGCTGGACTGCTAAAAGTGGTACCATTGTTATAGCGCCAAATACAATAAGTATCCATGTGACTAATGTCGGTTGCAGCATGAAAAGCTCCTCTTAAAAGGGTGCGGCTCTTTTAAAACGACTATTTATGCCGCCATTTTATAAACAATTTCTTGGTCAAATGTATAGTTTCTGGAATTCTCTTGAGTTTTATGGAAATTAAAGTACTCCACAAAATCGTTGCTTGAGACAATAGCCCGAAGTTTTAGCACTGCTTCAGCTCCTTTGAGTCCCCAACGGGCGCCGGTAATATCCATTCGGTCTTTGATTAGATAGCGACAAGCACCTTCAATTACTCCAGTGGCGATTGGATATCCTTCAACTAAACATTTGTCGTATCTAAGATAGTCCTTTTTCATGAGTAAATAATCGGAGCATTTATCGGCATTTTCGCGTTCTTTGGAACATAAATTTCGCTTGGTACTACTGCGGCGTATTCCTGCCGCCACCTGGCTCGCCTCTCCATCCAGTACTTTGAGAGCTCGTTTCAGCACCCAGTCTTCGGACTTCTGACTGGATTTTTCACAAAAACAATAGGCTGCCTTCCATAGATATTCCAGTACATGGATGAAATCCATGACAATCGTGGCGGTTATCTTATGTTTTTTCATTATTTGGCGGATTTGTTTCAACTGTGTTGGCTGTCCATCCACAAGGACAACCCACGTGCGCTTTTGATTCGGGTCGCGACGCAAGGCTTCGGAAAACATATCTTCAATGACCTGTAAGGATGACTTTTCAACCGAAGCCCATACCCGTTTGTTATCGGGCTTGGGAACTTGAGAGTTCTTCTCCTCAATTCCCATAATGCTACCAGCTGAACGAACATAGGGTTGTATATCATAAACCGAGGCCACGGTTGCCATACGCTTACGGTTGCGTTTTTCTCCCTTGCTGAGTCGGGTTTGTTTCTTATGCTTGGCCGACTGTGCTGCTTTTTGAGTAGTGGCCCTCAAGTCCGATTGCCGCATGACAATACCTTTGCCATCGCAGGTTAATGCCAAAAGGCGGGAATCATCATGGATTTCTCGTTCACGAGATTTGTAGAACTCATCGAAATCCTGGCTCAAATGACCGGTGATGTTCTCTATCTGCCGTTTGGGTACTTTTGAGGCCGTGTTCCTCGAAATGTTCTCTGATGTTTTATCGAACGACTGCTCGGAAACTGCGAATGCAACCTGGCGACGAAGACCATCGGAATACTGATCACGTGAAAGATTCAACTGTGCATCTTGAAGGAAAATACTATCACTTCCACCAACACTGTAGCCTTTTCGGCGGACTTCTACTTTCCCAAATATGGTATTGAGCTGCCGTGTACAGTTTTCTCGTTTATGGGTATGCTCACGATTGCCATGCTGGACAGAAGTAAATGTCGGTTCGTGCTCGGCTCGTTTGTCAAGATGACCCTGTAAGAGTAAGCGCATTAACTCATAACCGTCTTTGCAGATAAATTGTTCTACTTCTCCATGCTCGGTGTTAAGCCATTTTTGACTACGTAAGGCGATAATCAAGCTCTCAAAAATATTTTTTGCATCCAAAAATGGTTCCTGATTGTTTGTATTTGTATCTGTATCTTTCATGGTAAAGGGGCCTCCTTACGAATAATGTTTAATTAATAGCACCTATGGTCTCTGCATATTAATAAGTACTAAATTTAGACCTCTTTTCCAAGAGTTTTTTTTGTAAATCATTGATTTTTAACAAAATTAGGTCGTAATAAAAGATCTCCACCCCTCTTAAAAAAGGTTTTTCAAAATAATACTAATTGTGCTTATTAAAATTGAGATAACTCCTAATCTAATTTTTTATAATATTTAACCAAATACCAACTTGCCCATAAAGTGAAAATTAGTATTACAGTGAGAATCACAATTGCGGACAGTTGAGTAGGTTGGTATTTTATTCCAGCATGTCCATAGAAATACTGGCTGCAAAAGAAAACCACCGGCCAATAAAATGTGATCCCAAGAGCAAACCAGGAGAAGACAGCGCCCCAAAATTTTTGTCGCCAAAGCCCGATTACTGCTATTAAAAAGAGAGGGATCATAATAATCATATCTGCTAATCCAATTGCCCTGTTGACTTCGACAATAACAGGATCAATAAGTTCTCTTGGATCTTGCAATCCCCATTCTGCGACCGTGTTATAAGAAATTACGGCGCCTCCCTGTCCAATTGTCCAGAGCAAAATGTTGAGCAAGTGAAATCCAATAATAATTTTGATACACAATGGAATTTTTTTTTGTGATTTGTATAATATTTTCTCCTATTTATTATTCATTCATCGACGTAATAAAGTTATTACTACCATATTCCGATGAAAATCTCAAAAAGCACATTTGGAAGAATCAATACTAAAATTTTAATATTAATGGACATTACTAATACCGTTCCTATTAAACAAAGAGATACAGCAATAATGCCCCAATTTTTTTGTTAGGTAACTATTTTTTGCATCACAATTACTTTAAACAGAATATCATCCGTATCTTTATCCCCGCTATCGACAAGTACTTTCTGTTCCTTTTGGATTGTTAATCTGTGTGTTTGGGCTATCTTATTTACATATTTGTCAGAGTGTTTGAAAATTGGAATTCCCCAGGCGGATTGAACTTCAATGTATTCCGGCATAGTTTCACATTCTAATCCGGATTCTTTTGCGGTCAGTGACGCAATTGTAAACGCAAATATTCCTGTAGGTTTGAGAATACGATATGCTTCTTTGATTGTTGGCAGTAAATTACCGAAAAAATGAAATACACCACAGCATATTATATGAGAAAATGCGTTGTCCGAATAAGGCAGGGGAACATTCTGGATATTGTATTGCTTTATTTCTTTTGCAAATCCTTTTTTTCTGCATTCCTTTAGCATTTCTAATGATCCGTCCAACCCGGTTATATTCAGTCCGGCTTTTGCAAAAAGAGCAGAACTTAATCCCGTACCTATCCCAAGATCAAGAAGAGAATCACCCTGTTTTAGATATTCATAACACATTCCAAAAAGGACTTCATGTCCATAGCTGTTATACTGCTTTGCCTGTGAATCATAAGTACTTGCAAACTCATCATGAGATTTAATGTGATCAGTATTATCCATAATAAACCTCCTTTTTTTTAATGATTTTTCATTTTTTTATTCTTTTT
>JAIOTR010000426.1 GCA_021106665.1 Bacteroidales bacterium | reverse complement strand
CAGCCTTTGTTATTTATCCGGGCTTTTTCGGATTTGGGCATAGCCTGTGGGTAAGATAATCCGAAAGAGCTCGACCAATACTAATTATGTACTAATTTATTACTTTTACTGTTTAAATGGGAAGTCAGATTTAATGAGGTTAGTATTAGTAGTATTTTCGGTTTTAGTATTTTCAGTTACCAGCATTGGCCAACGCGAACAGGCAACAGGTAAAACCGTTCCCGTTACGAGCCTTTATGATCTGGGCAGGGTAGGTTATGATCTGGCCAATAATCAAAATACAATTTATGACACTACCTATATTCCTTACTGGATTGAAAAATATACTGATTCAATTATATCAACCAATAAATTTGCAACACTTTATCCGGAAAGTGAAATACGGGTCGAAGAAATATCAATTATACCGCCTGATTTAGATGATGCTATAGATGCAATAGTGATCATGTGGTATTTACAAAATCTATCATCATCAGAAGGGATCGTTAATTTGATGATATTAACATTCAACACCGATTCACTTATTTATTATCATACCGATATAAATAATAATCGAAACTTCAACGATGATGGCCCTCCGTTTACTTTTACTGATAAACAGCAGGATAAACTTATCACCATTATTGATAACAATACAGTATATGAATTTCAGGTTAATAACATTAGCTATAAAGCTTCCGGATATTATTCACTGAAGCCTGGTGAAAAAGACTTTATCTGGAAATTCGATGATAAAAAACCATCATTATCTTTTTCATTTTCATTGTCTACCGGAAAAGGAGATCCCGAAATGCGCTATAGTCCAAAATCACCCTCAGATACCATAGAAGTAATATACACCAGTTCCGTTTTTTCTTCTTTCAATTTTGAATCCTTGCTGGGTGTTTCGTACTACAGGTTTTATTTAAACCTGTTTGTTGCTTATGAAAAAGAGGAATCCGGATCAAATTTTGAATACGTCTATATCAACAAACCTGAATCGAATGATATCGAAAAAAGACATCGTACAAATACCGGGGCATGGCCGGAGTACAAATTATTCTACGGAGGAACACTAGCTTATGATATACCGATCTTCAGACCTTTTAGAATATCCCCATATGTCGGAATTGGCAGTTGGATATATTTAAAAGACCATCCCTTCCTGAAAAGAGATGACTATGAAGACAGATACATTGATGAATATTTCACTAACAGGATGTATTATACTTTTGGCCTGGATTTAAAATACCTCCTTTCAAAAAAAAGTACATTATTCGTTCATTCAGGATATAAAATGCTGAAGTACGATGCTTCAGAATATTTTATTAATGCAGACCCACAATCATTTAAACTAAAATATAATTTGTGGTATATAGGAGCCGGGGTCTCATTTCGGTTAAATTAATAGACTTTGCAAGTCGAAGAAGACAAGTTTTCAACCTGCTATGTTATACAACTGCGCAATGTCAACCTTCAACATAGCAAGGATGGGCAACTACAACCGAGCTTTTTCGGATTTGGACAAAGCCTGTGGGGAAGATAATCTGCGGATTTGAAATCCACGGCTATATGCTTTCGGATTAGCCACCGCATATTCCCTCGCCTAAATCCGAAAGAGCTTGGGAAAAATGGAATATAGGCTTCCCCATTATTCCAGCATTCCAAATTTCCATTATACCATTATTCTATCAAAAATGACTTTTCTGAGTGGACTCACCATTATACCTTTATACTTTTATACCTTTTTAGCCTTATACCCCTTTATTAATTTACCGTTAACTGATTTCAACCTACCGCTAACTTATTTGCGCTTGTTTTCTAATTTCAATTTATGTAATTTGCGATGTTTTTAAATTTAGATTGGGAATGTATATTAATTAAGTATTTTTGTAATATTCAAATTTCCTCTTAAATAGAAATTTATAAAATAATATTTGTTTAATTTTAAAAAAATCAACTATGAAGAAAATTTTACTTTTTGCAATCGTGTTAAGCTTTGGATTGTATGCTATTGCCCAGGAGAGGGCAGTAATTCCCAAAGCAAAAAGAGATGTTGCCGTTAAAAAACCGGCTAAACCAATTAAAGATGTAGGTAATACATCAGGAGAATATGTTCCGGGGATGAAAAGTGTGAGCTTATTGGAAGATGAGGAAATCGGTCAAACAATTTACGACCTGCAAACCAACTCATCCACACAAAACAGGTTGTATCTGTATGATGATGGATCAATAGGCGCTACCTGGACTTTGGGATTTGACAATCCCAATTTTTCACAAAGAGGAACCGGATACAATTATTTTGACGGAAATAATTGGGGACCTGCTCCGACCGAAAAAATTGAACCTTATAAAACCGGATGGCCGTCGTATACACCTTATGGTGAAAATGGAGAATTATTCGTTTGCCATCATATGTTAGATGGGCTTGCATACGGCATACGTGAAGAAAAAGGTACAGGTGACTGGACAATGGATATTCAAGCAGGCCCTGCTGCGGCAGTTGATATTTCATGGCCACGTGGTATAACTACCGGTCCTACAAATAATATCATACACTTCTTGTCAGTTACCTATGCTACATATAATGGTCAGGATAATGCAATATTGTATTCAAGGTCTCAAGATGGAGGCAGCACATGGGATATTGAGAATCACTTTTTTGATGAACTTGGTCCTGACAATTATACCAATTTTGGTGGAGATGTTTATGAATTTGCAGAGCCTAAAGATGGTATTCTTGCTTTCCTCGCAGGAGAGGCCTGGACAGACCTGGTATTGATGAAATCAACAAATGATGGAGATACATGGGAACAAACTATCATCTGGGAGTG
>JAIOTR010000262.1 GCA_021106665.1 Bacteroidales bacterium | reverse complement strand
GATCAAACAACAACCACAGCCATTTGGATTGGAATATTAATTACTGTAATAATAATTGGAAGTTTATAAAATTAGAAAAATGAAAGGTTATTTATTTTTATTTTGTGTTATTCTGTTTTCTTGTACTAGCCAAATCACTTCTACTATAACTTATAAGGATAATAGAACAAAAATCATTGTAAGGGAGAGTGAGAAAATGGAAGTATTGGAAAGTTTTAAAATTGAACCACAGTATGTTAAAAAACTACTTACCATGTTTAAAGATACTGTTGAAGATATTAATTATTTTAAATATTCTTATGGTTCCTCTACTAGTGGTATGCTGAATTACAAAATTAATGATGAAACATTAAATAATATTTATTCCCAGGTTTCTGAACAACTAAATGGAATTAAGGAAAACCAGATGCTATATGTGCAATCAAATCTAAAAGGAAAATTTGGAATTTTTTGTGCTGACTTTATGTTTATGGGAGGCTCCTTTTTTGATGAAAGTATTAAAAGCCCTGTCTTGGTTATGAGAGCTTATGCAGATGGTGTAATGAACATTTCAAACAAAGGATATGTACCACTTGCTTATATTCAGGTAGCTTTAGAACCAGATGGTAAACTTATTGGTTGGGCTTTTGAATCTGGGTCAGGTTCTGCTGGATTTGAAAAAGACAAATGATAAAATGTTTTCTGTCTTTTCTCTTAATATACTTTAGCTTGCAGGGAGTGTTCATTATGAAAATTTAGTAAATAACATTAAATATTTAAATATGAAAAATCTTACAATTTCCATTTTTGCAATTAGTGTAATTGCTATTATCACCAGCTGTTCAAGCCTGAAGCATAGTTACAGGCAGGTTGAAATTCAGGAACAAAGCCTATTGGTAACCCCGGTTTTGGTTGATATAGATGTTAATTTAGAAAAAAGGGTAACGGCAGTTTCCCCAAAAGTAAAAGGTGTGAATGATGCAATTAGTACTGCTTATTATATGGCATTAGAAAAAAGTGGTGCTGATGTAATTATTGACCCTGTTTATAAGGTTGAAAGTGGTCGTAAAAAAAGTATTGCCACTGTTGCTGGTTTTTACGGTAAATACAGCAATGCAAGAAAAATAGTTGATGCATTGCCGGAATACGAAAACTTGGACACTAATAACATTAAAAAAGCACTAATGCTTATCAATGGTTTCCGAATGCCAACAACACCAACAGTAGTATCAGAAACCGGAAAACAAAGAAAGAAGGCTTTTGGGAAAGATAAATAGATCGTATCCTACATGGTTACATATATTGATGTGGAAAACTAATAAACTATTATTTATTTCTTCTTAACAACCTTATAAGTAAAAACTTCACTGTTTGTCAGAATCTGAATAAAATAAAGACCTGTACTTAAAGGAAAAAAATCAACATTTTCATTTTGTTTTATTACTTTTTTTTCGAATATGGATTTACCATTCATGTCAAATATTTTTATTTTTTCAACATCACTGCGGCTAAATTCAAAAAACACAATCCCTTTTGTAGGATTAGGATAAATATGAATACCTCTGTAAAAGTTAATTGTAATATCAAAACTGCATTCTGATTGGTTATTTGATTTATCTCTTGCTGTCCAGATAATTGTTGTTGTTCCGAAGGAAAGTTTTTCGCTATCTAAAGTTTCTGAATTATTAATATTGTTTGAAAAACTTTCAATACTGCAATTATCTTCTATTATAACCGGATTGAATTCATTCCCATTTACGATATAAGTGCCTTGACCTTCTTCCAATTCAATAGTTATATTCTCAATACAAATAAGGTTAGGAGCGGTATTATCCAGAACTTCAACATTAAAACTAATACTTGCGCTATTGTCAGCATCATCTGTTACCGTTAATGTAACTGTATTTGTAAGTCCCGAAATACTTGTACCTCCAATGGGAGTTTGAATAATATCGAGATTACTGTCGCAATTATCATTTGCTATCACATCTAATGTATAATCAGGTAAACTTGCTTCACAATTGTCGTTTAAAATAAGACTTTGGTTATTGTGAGTAGAAGTAATAACCGGAGCAGTGTTATCCATAACTTCCACATTAAAACTTACACTTGCGCTATTTTCTGCATCATCCGTAACCATCAATGTAACTGTATTTGTAAGTCCTGAAATACTTGTACCGGCATTGGGAGTTTGAGTAATATCAAGATTACTATCGCAATTATCACTCGCTATCACATCCAAAGTATAATCAGGTAAACTTGCTTCACAATTGTCGTTTAAATCAAGACTTTGGTTATTATGAATGGAAGATATTACTGGATTTTCAAAATCTTCAACTGTTAAAGTTGCTTCATTGGTATTTATACTGCCTCCCTGATTTGAAAGTACGCAACGATATTGAAAACCAGACATTGTGATACTTGCAGTAGTAATTTGCAATGTGTCTGTCGTAACTCCCGAATAAATAGTGTTATTGATCAAATCAGCAAAGCCATTGCCTTCGTTAACCTGCCATTGATAATTGCTTGCATCTTTTGCCATAACTGTAAAACTCGTGCTGTAATTCGGACATATCTCAAGGCTCTGCGGATGAGCCAATATTTCAAGCGTAAAATTTTCATACCAGGCAATTTTTTCATCATTATTAGAAACTGAAAGCACATCCATATCACCGTCACCATTCAAATCGAATGCATAAACATCGGTTGGAAAGTCAGTTAAGGTTGTGATGATTTTTTGAGTCCCGAAGTTTCCGCTCCCATCCGTATTCTCAAACCATATAATTGAATCACCATTTCCGGCAGCAGCAAGCACATCCATATCCCCGTCATTGTCAAAATCAGCTGCATAAACAGAAGTTGCACTGGTTACAGAAGTCGAAATAATTTGTTGTTCGCCGAAATTTCCGTTACCATCAATGTTATCATACCAAGCTATTTTATTATCATTATAAGAGGCAGAAAGCACATCGACATCTCCATCGTTATCAAGATCAGCAGCATAAACAGATTTTGGGCTGTCAACTGAGTCTGAAATGACTTGAAGCTCCCCAAAATCTCCTCCACCGTTTGTGTTCTCATGCCAAATGACTTGATCACCCCAGTAAGCTATTGCAAGTACATCCATATTGCCATCGTTATCCACATCAGATGTATAAACAGATCCTGGATGATCAACAGTATTTGAGATAATTATTTGTTCCCAGAAATCACCATTTCCATCTGTATTTTCAAACCATAACAGCATATCATCATAAGCAGAAGAGGAAAGTACATCCATATCATCATCACCATCTATATCAGCAGCATAAACAGAACCTGCCCCATTAAGCTCTGTTGCGACAACTTGCTTAAATCCGAAATTTCCGTTTCCGTCAATATTTTCATACCATAGAATTTCACCTTGACAACCGGTAGTTGAGAGTACATCTATATCTCCGTCACCATCAATATCTATAGTAAATAGAGAACCTACCCTTCCGGCTGAAGAAGTTATGATATGTTGTGTTCCGAAATTTCCGTTACCGTCAATATTTTCGTGCCATTCAATAATATGGTTATCATAAAAGAAGCCTGTAAGTACATCTATATCTCCGTCTCCATCTAAATCTGCAGCATAAGCACACCATGAGCCATCAACACCTCCTGAAATAATATTTTGTTGTCCGAAATAGGTTTGGGCTTGTGATGTGAAACAAATGAATAATCCTATCAAAATAATTGTTATTGGTCTGTTCATAATTATTTAGATATTAATGATTTTCAATAGAAATATGATCCAGTAAATTTACAATAAATAATTGTTTCATCGAAATCTTTAATCATCTCTTTTACTTCCTTCTGAAGCCTGATGTAAGTATATCGGGATTTTAAAAATTAAACATACCTTTTTGCCATGAAACAAAAATCAATAGCCAATTGACCGATTAACAATTAACCAATTTCCCATTCCTCCTATCAACCAATGATCAATTAACTAATTATCCATTCACAAATCCTCCTCTCCATTCCCACTCTACGAAAACAATAATTATTACCGTTTTCGGATAGTGGTTTTTATTCTGACAAAACTTATAAACAATTGATTGTTAACAAAATGCATTTCAATTTTCATTTTGGTACGCTTTTGTAATAAAGGAATGCTCAATCGAGAAAAAAGCAAATCAAGTCTAAATTTTTGGTAAGGTGAAAATGGAAATTAATAAACAAGAATTATCTAAACAGGAATTTGATGAATCAAGAGAGAGTTTTTCAAAGAGTCTTTTTTACATTCAGTTGATAAGCTTGGTTCTGGCAATTTTAAGTTTCTTTTTAATTAAGTAGAATATTAACTAAAAACATAAAAAGGTGATTACATCATTAGACTTTCAAAATTTGACCGAAGACCTAAAGAGTTATGTTCTCTTGAATAATGGTCAGCATGTTGCAGAAAGAAACTATAGCATCTACAGTATTCAGCTATATGCCGTTTATGGCTTTTATGTTGAAGTATTTTATTTGCCGGGATCGGACGAAATAGACCAGATACTGGCAGTCAATTCAGCTGAAGTGCTGGAATTGTACCTGGATAGTATTGATATCACAGATATTTACATGTAGAATTTTTTTGGAAGAAATTTAAACTTCTTCTTTTTCATAATTCTCTTTATAATACCTCCTTGAGAACGTCAAGGGGGTATTTACTTTTTCCGAAAGGCATAGATACCTGCACACCTGCAATCTCCTTCTTCAATTCCCTTATCGTTTCCCTGGCAATTTCAAGGCCCAATTCACGTGCTTCTTCTTTTGATTTGGTTGCATACATCCTTTTCATGATACGGTCAGGTACGCTGGCTCCCGGCACCTCATTGTTCATGAACTCAGCATTCCGAATACTTACCAATGGCCAGATACCTGCAATGATTGGGATTTTAACATGCTCTATGCGTTTAATGAATTGAAAAAACAGGTCATTGTCGAATACCGGTTGGGTAATGGCATATTCTGCACCTGCTTTCACTTTCCATTCAAACCGCCTGATTTCATAATCCAGGTCAATGGCACCCGGATTAACACCTACACCAATAAAAAATCCGGTCGGTTTATCAATAGGATTTCCTCCGAGATCATATCCTGAATTCAGATAATTGACCACATTGGTCAATCCAATTGAATCCACATCAAAAACTGCAGTTGCATCCGGGTAAGTGCCCATTTTTGGGGGATCGCCGGTAATTATAAGAATATTATTGATACCTGCTGCATAAGCGCCCAACATATCACCCACCATCCCCAATAAGTTCCTGTCGCGGCATGCATAGTGTAATATCACCTCCATGTCAGCCTGCTGTTGGATCAGGAGGGAAAGATAACTTGCGCCCATTCGTGATAATGCCCTAGGACCATCAGGAATGTTAATGGCATCTACACCGGCTTTTTTAAACAGTTTTGCTTGTTCAACCGGAACACTGGGATCCGTTCCCCTGGGCGGTACTATCTCTACTGAAGTAACAAATTCACCATTGCATATTTTTTTTGAAAAACCGGATTTGTCACAGGTTGGAACCGCTTCGACGAGTTTTTCAGTGGTTTTAACCTGGATATTTTTATGAATGATCTTTTTGGGTTGAATAGATTGGACTGCCATCCGCATCTGTTTGATGAAGGATGGATCAGTTCCGCAGCAACCCCCAACAATCGTGGCCCCAGCCTGAATAAATCTTTTCGTATACTCAGCAAAATATTCAGCGGAAGCAAGGTAAATATTTCTTCCTTCTACATTAACAGGTGTTCCCGCATTGGGCATTATACTGATCGGGACTTCCACCACCTCTTTCATTTTTTCCAGGGCATCGAGCATGGGTTTCGGCCCCACACTGCAATTAATTCCTATTACATCTGCGCCCCATTGCACCATTTTTGAGGAAAATAATTCCGGTGGGGTTCCGAATAGCGAATTACCATCATTTCCGATTGTCATTTGTGCAATTACCGGAATATCATAAGTTTTCTTTATCGCCAGTATAGCCTGCTGAATAAGGTGTAAATCTGAGAATGTTTCCAGAATAATTAAATCAACATCACCATCAACAAGGCCTTTAGCCTGCTCCAG
>JAIOTR010000358.1 GCA_021106665.1 Bacteroidales bacterium | reverse complement strand
GCAGTGTAGGCGGGAGTGAATAAGCAAATATAATAATGTGAAAATAAATATTGAATGAGTTTTAGAAATTGGACTATATCATTATTTTTTCTGCTTTTGTTACTGGTTCAGACAGCCTGTGAACGTCAGTCAACTGCAGACCTCGGCGGTATTGATTGCACAGAATGCTACCAGAACAAACCGGAGTGGGGCCCTATAAATATTACCCTTACCATAAATGATGAGAATCCCGCTATTCCATTAACCATCTATTTTGGTAATATTGAAGAAAATAATGTTGATACAACAGTATTTGTCGAAACACCAGATTACTGGATTGATGTCAGGCCTGATTTTTACTATTCTTTATCGGCAGAGTATAAAGTTGGCGATAAAAAGGTATTTGTAATTGATGGCGATGAACTTGCATCGAGATATACTTCAACCGGTTGTAACGAACCTTGTTATTATTTTAAAGGAGGGAATTTTGATGTACGACTCAGAGAGTAACTTGGGGTTCTGGGTTAAAGGTTCAATGTTCTGTGTTCAGGTTTCTGTGTTCTGTGTTTAATGTTCTGATTCTAAGTTAAGGGAATCTAATAATTGCTGACTGCCTACTGCTCACTGCCTACTTTTTCCTTGTTTCCTTTTTACTTTTAACTTTTTACTTTATACTTGGGTCTTAACCTTTATCCCTGTCACTGAAATACTTCATAAACTGTACCCTCTCGTATACTGATGGGTTTCCGCTTTTTGTCTGGCTTAGTTTACCCCTGAAGTCATTTATAGTTTTAAAATCGTGGCTGAGCATCCACTTCTTCATATCTTTGAGCATATTCTGAATTTTTTCAGGGCCGTTGTTATAAATGGAAGATACCACCTGAACTGCATTGGCTCCGGCAAGTAGTTGCTTAATTACACCACTTCCATCATGGACCCCTGTGGATGCAGCCAGGTCACATTGTACCCTGTTGGCCATAATGGCTATCCAGCGGAGTGAAATTGCAAGCTCATCAGGATGACTTAAAACATTGGTAGATGTAACTTCCATTTTATCAATATCAAAATCGGGGCTGTAAAAACGATTAAAAAGCACCAAAGCGTTAATTCCTGATTCGGATAATTTTTGAATGGTGGTTGCAAGGGTAGTAAAATAAAAACTGATCTTTAGTGCAATGGGAATATCAATCTTTTCCTTTAGTTTCCTGATAATTTCAAAGTACATTTGCTCGGTTTCATCCTGGGTTTTATTGAGATTGGAAGGCAAGAAAAATAAATTCACTTCCAGGGCATCGGCGCCTGCTTCTTCAATGGCTTTTGCAAAATTGGTCCATTCATGTTTCTGCGAGCAATTCACACTTGCAATAACCGGAATATCAACCGCTTTTTTTGCTTCCGAAATCAGTTTAACATAGTTATTTATATTTTCGTCTTTTATCTTATAATCAAGATAATCGAGGAACTCATCCTTGTACCTTTTGGGGGCTTCTTCCGCAACGATCTTTTCATATTCAAGGGTTATTTCCTCTTCAAAGATGGATTTTAATACTACAGCAGCAGCGCCGTTTTCTTCCAGCTTTTTAATTTTATCAGCCGAATCGGTTAATCCTGAACTACCAACAATAATAGGGTTTTTAAGCGTAAACCCTAAATACTTTGTTTGTAAATCTACCATGCTTTTTAAATATTTTATTTAACTCTATTAATGCAAAAATAAAAAAATCATTCAAAGGCAAGATTTATTATTTCAACAATTCATCAATAATATGTTCCACTTTAATTCCTTCAGCTTCTGCTTTATAATTTCTGATTAAACGGTGCCGTAAGACAGTTGTTGCCACTGCCTGCACATCTTCTATGTCAGGAGAATATTTACCGTTAATGGCCCCATGACATTTGGCACCGATAATTAAATATTGAGAAGCCCTTGGCCCTGCACCCCAGGTTAAGTAATCATTTGCCCAGATATGAGAACCATTTGCTCCAGGCCGGGTTTTGCTCGCCAGCTTAACAGCATATTCAAAAACATTATCAGGGACAGGGATTCTTCTGATAAGATTCTGGAAATATATGATCTCTTCCGTTTTTAAAATAACTTTTGGATCTGGTATATGCTCTGTTGTAGTGGCTTTAACCACATTTATCTCTTCATCAAAAGAAGGGTAATCGAGCCAGATGTTAAACATAAAACGATCGAGTTGTGCTTCAGGTAATGGATATGTTCCTTCCTGCTCAATTGGGTTTTGTGTGGCCAGAACGAAAAAAGGTTCATCCAGCGTATATCTTTTACCAGCAATAGTAACAGCCTGTTCCTGCATGGCTTCTAATAAAGCTGACTGTGTTTTGGGAGGTGTTCTGTTAATTTCGTCTGCCAAAATAATATTGGCAAACACAGGTCCTTTGATAAATCTGAAATGCCTGCTTTCGTCAAGAATTTCAGTTCCAAGGATATCCGAAGGCATTAAATCGGGCGTAAACTGAATCCGCTTATAGCTCAATCCCAACACCCGTGATATAGTATTTACCAACAATGTCTTGGCCAGTCCGGGTACACCAACCAATAAACCATGTCCCTTGCTGAAAACAGCAATTAAAACATCCTGCACTACCCGTTCCTGCCCAATAATAACTTTGGCTATTTCACTTTTAAGAGTATTATAATTTTCTACAAAAGCATCAATTGCTTCTTTATCTGATTTATACATGGTTAAATATTAATATCATCATTTATTTTTCGACAAAAAACAGGAATAACTATTATCAATTGTAATTGCCCCAAGAATTTGTAAAATCACAATCGTTGAATTTGTCGATGATTTTAACATAGGTATTGGCAGCTTTATCAGTGATCCATTCATTTACCACATCCATTTTTTTCTGTTCAAGCGCCCATTCCTGGATTTTATCATAATCTTGCTTTAAATTGGCTTTATGTGGATCTGTTCTTTTTCTCAGGTATAGAATTCTGTAAGCATCTTTCCCATCTTCAGTCTGGAACTGGACCGGGGCAGAAATTTCGCCAATCTCAAGTTTATCAATTACGAAGAAGACTTTTGGATCAAGCTGGTCCGATTCAAAAAACGAAGTACCTGTAAATGGATTAAGCAATAATCCCCCATTATTTTTACTTGGGTCATCAGAAAATTTCACAACTGCTTCTTCAAACGAGTACTCTTCTGCTTCAATAAAGGATGCAATGCTGTCAAGTTCAACTTTTGCCCGGGCAAGATCCATTGGCGATACTTTGGGTCGCAATAATATATGGCGAACATTAACGTATTCACCCCTTCTTTCTATCATTTCTAAAATATGGAATCCCGCTTCTGTTTCAACAACATCCGACACTTCGTTCTCTTTGAGACTGAAAGCTGCTGCTTCAAATTGAGGGAACATCTCACCGCGGCCAAACATACCAAGCTCACCTCCATCTTTGGCAGATCCGGGATCCTCTGAATACAAAATGGCAAGGGTCGCAAAATTTTCACCATTTAATACCCTGAATTTTAATTCCTGAAGTTTATTTTTTACTCTTTCCTCTTCTTCCTTGTTTATTGGGGGAAGTTTTACAATTTGCGCAATTTCAACCTCTGAATTAATAAAGGGAATGCTGTCTTTTGGAACATCTTTAAAAAATGATTTTACTTCGGAGGGTGTTATATTTATTTCGGATGTGATGGTTTGCTGAACACTTTCTACAAGCATCATTTCTTTAACCTGCTCTCTTAGCTCATCTTTGAATTCAAGTACGGATTTCTGGTAAAATTCTTCAAACTTTTCAAGTGAACCGATCAGTGAAATGTAATGTCTTAATCGCCTGTCCATCTCCGATTCTACCATTGCATCAGAAACCTCAACACTATCGAGTTCGGCCTGGTTTAAAAGCAATTTCTGATACAGCATATTTTCGAACAAGGAACATTTAATTGTTGTTGCACTGCCTGATACACCTTCCTGCATCCTGTATTGAATATACTGAGCCTCAATTTCAGATTCAAGAATTATATTCCCTCCAACCACAGCAACTACCTGATCAATGACTTTTCCTTCTTCTTGTGCTTGTAAAAACCCACAAAAAAGAATGAATGTTGATATAAAAACTACTTTTCTAATTTTTTTAAACATCTTTTCAAAAGAACTATTATAAAAATTTACTCCCTGGATTCGTACAATAAATATTGATTAAATAACAAATAAAAGCACTAAAAAGTATGACATCAATTAATAAATTTCAAAATCACTATTATCCAATGCCGACTGAAATACCTCGTTACGCATCTGGCTGATTAATTCCAGCTTTCTTTTGTTTACTATTATTTGCCTGATGTTCTCCTTTTCAAAACTCAGGGGTGATACACCATCCTTGATTTTAAAATCAGTAAAATTCACAAAAAACACCCAGGGTTCTTCTTTGATCTCAATTTTCCTGTGATTCTGCAAGTATGCTTCCTGATTATATGTTTTTATCGGCACATATTTTAATACATCATCAAATAAAATCCAGGTTTCATCATCAAGATAGAATAGGTCGGCAATCTTCTCAATATAAACTTCCAAAGAATCTCTATGTTCCGGATTCGTTGAATAAAAAAATCTCCTGACCTTTCTAAATTCAGGAATATCGCTATCAAACCGGACATAATAAATTTTAACAATATTATCTTTCAACTGAAAATTGCCGAGGTTGTCATTATAATATGTCTCTAATTCTTCATCCGAAACAACGGTATCCAGATTCTGGCTTATCAATTTTGATTCATATTGATAAATGATAAGTGAATTTCTGTACTCCTCTAATTGCTTTTCAAACTGCAAATCCTCATCAAGCAGGTTACTATGGGCTTTATTCAGGATTAATTTCTGTGATACCCAGTTATTGATATAGTTCTGAACAATTATAATACTGTCTTTAGGATTAGCTTCCTGCGGGACCACATCTTCTAATTCGGATTCGTAGAGATACTCTTTGTAAACCCGTGCAAGAATATTTTCAGAACTCTTGTTAACCCCACTAAAACACGAGGTAAGTAAAATCAATACCGGAAATAAGAAATTTTTCAATTGAAATATTTATTGATCTGTCAACGAAGACAAAACTTCTTCATGAATTTCAACAGGGTATTTAGCCCGTAATTCTTTAATCCATTCTGTTTCTAAGTATTCCTGATAGCCTGCAGTAATCAATCCGCGTGCTTCATTAAACGATTTTGGCTGAGCTCTCAATTTGTCATGAACAACTACAAAAACAGTTTTTCCGTTTTTATCCAGGTTATCTGTTACACCCTTTTTCCATTTAATAGAGTCAATCAGGTCATTATCCTCTTTCTGGAATTTTTTCCGCTTGACATTCACAATATTCAACGAATCCTGGTTGATCTCCGACAGGATATCCTCATCACTCATCCCGCTCTTTACCAGTTCCCTGGTAGTATTGACATAAGATGTATCATTAAAAGTATAAATTGAGGCATCCAATCGTGTATCCCACATAAATTCTTTCTTATGTTGCTCGTGATAATTTTTCAGCCCAACAGTATCTTTCGTAGCATACGACCAGATTTTATCATTGGTCAGTTCAAATAACAGAATACCATCCCTGTATTCCTTCATAATCGCTTTAAATTCGGGATATTTATCTTCCAGCCTGGCATCCTCATAAGCTTTACATTCGATATCAGAATACTCTCTGAATTTATTATTCACAAACTCATTGATATTTTCACCCTTGGTAATATTCTGGTTGTTGGCTATATATTCAGCAAACATTTTTTGTGTATAATTCTGCTCACCTAATGTAAAGATTATATAATGCAATTGTTTGTCAACAGGAATTTCCCATTTTCCTTCATATATTGTTGAGTCAAACATATAGTAAAATCCATCAGCATCTATTTTCATAAATTTATATCCATATTCTTTCCTAATATCGCTAATGATCACTTCCCTGCTTTTTTGTGCTCTTTTATCCTTTTTCAATCTTTTGCGCATTTCTTCCTCAACATCTTCAAAAGGAGCAACACCGGTTTTTCCGTGTAATTTTATAATATGCCAACCATATGATGTAAGTACAGGTTTTGAAATATCACCTGAATCCTGCAAAGTACTGATAACCGCAATAAATTGAGGGACCATCCTGTTTACATTAAATTTAGGCAACAGTCCTCCTTTGGTTGCAGAACCTTTATCATCAGAATACTCCTTAACAAGATCATCATAACTTTCTCCATCCATAATCCTTTGATAAATGGAATCGACTTTTAACATAAGGGCAGCAGAGTCCTTCTCCGTAGCATTTTCAGGCATCTGAAGATACAAATGGGCAGCTTCAATAGAACCCTGAGCCGGAATCCTGTCGGTTACTTTAATCAGGTGATAACCAAAATCGGAACGTACCGGTTTGGAGAGCTGACCCACTTCTGTACCGTATGCTCCGGTTTCAAATGGATATACCATATCGAATACTGTAAAGTACCCAAGATCGCCACCATTACCAGGAATGGTTTTATTATTTCTGGGCGACTGCCGGTCGCGAGCAGATGGGTCTTCAGAAAAATTAATGGCCACAATTGCAAAATCTTCTCCATTTTCTATTCTCTCGTTGGCCTCCATAATTTTATTATACGCTTTCAGGGTGTCTTCGGGCATAGCTGCCGGTCCCACCTTGACAAGAATATGACTGGTTCTTAAATCAACCTTTTTTCTATCATATGCCTCTTTGAGCAATTCTTCAATAATTTCATCATTTACAAAATAAGGTTCGGCCAATTGCTCCCTATATCCTTTAAGTTCTTCATTAAATGCTGAAACTGTATCGTAACCAAGTTCTTCAGCTTCTTTAACTTTTAACTTAAAATTGATATACAGATCAAGATACTCCTCAATGGATTTTTTATCTACAACTCCCTCCTGGGTATTGTTCTTATTAAACACATACATAAATTCACCTGTAGTAATATCCTCGCCGGCAATAGTAACCAAAGCCTTATCATCCTGTGCGTAAAGCGTTACTGCAAAAATTGTAATTAAACCTAAAATCAAATACCTTAATTTATTCATACTCATTAATGTTTGGATAATTTTCTTAATTTATTTTGAGGCGCAAAGATAGTTTTTTAATTATTACAATAAACTTTTGGAATAACGGATTCAATGATTTTTAAATTTTTTAACATTCGGATCAAGAAAAATAGGTTCTACTACCATTTTAGTGGGTAAAAATTATTTTTCAATTTATACAAATAACCTAATTGTAATGCAAGAATGATTAAATGCGGGAATGCTTAAATACTTTGAAATAATTAAACATTTGATAATAAATAATTTGCAAATATATTTTTTGTTTTTTTCTTCTAAGGCAAAATATTTATTCTTGCATTTTAGCATTCTCCATAGGAGTCCTTTGGACATTCATTTAAGCATTTATTAATATTCCACTAAATTCGTAGTAGTACCATTAATTTCAATAAGCTACCGACTGTAATTTGGCGCTTCACGGGTAATGGTAATATCATGCGGATGACTTTCAGCAACACCTGCAGCCGTAATCTT
>JAIOTR010000494.1 GCA_021106665.1 Bacteroidales bacterium | reverse complement strand
TAAAAATGTGGGCTCTTCAGTTTGTGTTAAATAGTCAACCAGTATTTTACTGAAAGGTCCTCCATAAGCGCCCATATCATTCCTAAGATTCCCTATGGATGGAAACTCTGCTTGTCCCGGATTCAAAGGATCTTCCAGATCATTCTGTTCAACATCCGGATTACCGGCATCAATACAGGGCGAATCTGACATCAGATAAAAATTTGTATTGTCGAACATTGGAACTTCCTCAATATTCTCATCACCCGGCCATCCTCCCTGGATATCGCAATAAGAAAAAGTCCCCATATTTCCATGAATTTGAGGAGCAGAATTGGCCGTATTTCCCCAAATTATTGAATTCGATATCTCAGCAGCTGAAGCCCAAAGTCTCATTCCTCCACCGCTAGTTTCAGAATGATTATTTGTGATGGTATTATTCTGCATAATTTTGGGCTCAGTAAAACTGTCATACGACCAGATACCTCCTCCTCCAAAATCTTCACCTCCTGAATTATGGTCAATGATATTGTTCCTGATAGTAGCACCTGAATAGTTGAGAACGATTCCTCCACCATATCTTCCCTGGTTATAGGCAATCAAATTATTTTGAATCAATGGATTGGAATCTCCACACCGTATACCTCCTCCTCCAGCACTTACAGTGCCGTTGGTATTAGTGGCTGTATTAAACATTATTTTATTGCTTTTTATGGTGGGTGAAGCAGCTTGAATTAAAATACCCCCTCCTTCGGTAAATAACCCTGCCCCATGTTCATCCTCCCATTTAGTTCCTGTGCCTCCTGTAATTGTAAATCCCTGAATGGTTGCCATTTCTGTTTCTCCATTTACAAATAATACACAACTGGCCGTATCAGGATGGATTGGATTGCTACCATCAATAATGGTATTATCAATAAATTCAGTATCGTTATTAAAAATATAACGGCTTGAAAGATTTACATTTTTTCCTTTAAAATTAAGATTTTCGGAATATGTACCACTATTCACAAGGATCAAGTCACCATCTTCAGCAATATCAATAGCCGCCTGTATTGTAGATTGATCCCCAGGAATGTTAATCAGGTTTCCACCTGTTTGAGATGTTACAAATTCAATGGAGTTTGCCGACATATTAGCTGCTGCAATAAGATCACTATTTTGCTCAATAAAAATATCGCAAATGTTATTAAAACCCCCTGCTATCAATACGGGTTCGTAAATAAAATCAGGATCATATCGATATATTGCGTTGCTGCCCTGGCTTGAAACGAAGATATCCCCTTTAGCATTCCTGGCCAGCCCATCAAGATCTGCTAAACCTGTGTTTACTATTGTGGATACTGTTGAATCAGACAGATCTGTAGCTTTAATTGGTGCATTCTCAAACCAATGGCAAGATAATAAACGGTTATTGGCTTTGTCCAGCAATAAACCATTAATAGCATATGCATTCGCAAAAATGCTATAACTTGAACTTGATAAATACACCTTATATATATTCCCGGTGGATGATCCACTCATATAGAGGTAACCCTCATCGTCTGATTCAACATCATTGAGGAATGTTGCTCCGGGGATAAAAAGACTAAAGACTTCTACTCCGGATACCAGGCTAAATCCCTTGATTTCAGTTGTTGCCGTTACATACAATACATCATTCATGATTGTCATTCCTCTCGGATGATCCAGATTGGTTTCATTAAAAAAAGCCAGGTTTCCATCCAGATCAAGTTGCAGTACTCTTCCTCCCTCAAAACTTGAAACCAGCCATCTCATGTTCTCATAATCAAAAACAACGGCCTCAGGATAGTTAAAACTTTGTCCAACGGTTTGACTGATAAATAAAATCGTAAGTGCGAAGATTTGTAGAGATAGTTTTTTCATGATAACTTATATATTAGTTAAGTGTTCAGGGTTAATGGTTCTGGGTTGAACTCAGAACTCAAAACACTAAATAAGTAACTTATTTCTAATAGGAAATGATTCTTAAATAGGTTTCGATTTTTCAAGACAATTAGCTATAGGTTATTTTATGATCGTAAAGATATGAAATTAGGAGGGCGATGTCAAGTAACTAGTTATTTGAACCCATTTTATAGCATAAAAAAAAGCAGCTCAAAAATGAACTGCTTATCAAAAATATCTTTTTAGTACTTTTTATTTATTCTGTTTTGCCCAGGAGTCTCTTAAAGGAACGGTACGGTTAAATACCAGTTTATTCTCAGTTGAGTCCGGATCAACACAATAATATCCCAGCCTCTGAAACTGGAATTTATCCAAGACTTTTGCCTCTTTTACACTGGGTTCAATTTTCCCTGTGATCACTTTTAAAGAATCCTGGTTCAGGTTGGATTTAAAATCTTTGCTATCGTCTTCCACCTTATCCGGAAATTCATTGCTAAACAAACGATCGTATATTCTTACCTCTGCATCAACAGCATGTTCTGCTGACACCCAATGGAGGGTTCCTTTTACTTTGCGCTGTGTTCCTGATCCACTTTTTGTTTCAGGATCATAGGTACAATACAATTCGGTAATATTGCCATTTTCATCCTTTTTATAGTCTTCACATTTGATGATATAAGCTCCCTTTAGCCTTACCTCTCTTCCTGGTCCCAATCGGAAAAACTTCCTTGGTGGGTCTTCCATAAAATCGTTTTGCTCAATATAAACTTCTTTGGAAAAAGGGACTATTCTGGATCCTATGTTTGGGTCTTCGGGATTAATTTCCAAATCAAGATCTTCTACTTGTCCTTCAGGATAATTGGTTATGATCACTTTCAAAGGATTCAAAACAGCAAATATCCTAGGAGCAATTTTATTTAAATGTTCTCTTACACTAAACTCAAGCAATCCCACATCAATAACATTTTCTCGCTTGGCAATTCCAATCCGATCTGCAAAATTACGAATGGATTCGGGCGTATAACCACGACGACGTAATCCGGAAACAGTCGGCATCCGTGGATCATCCCAGCCATTCACATATTTTTCATTTACCAGTTCCAGGAGCTTTCGTTTACTCATTACAGTGTAACTTAAATTCAAACGGGCAAATTCGTACTGTCTTGGACGGTATTCTGTATCAATCAAATTGTCCAAAAACCAATCATACAACGGTCTATGGACAACAAACTCAAGAGTACATATCGAATGTGTAATTCCCTCCAGGTAATCCGATTGTCCGTGTGTAAAATCATACATGGGATAAATACACCATTTATTTCCGGTCCGGTGATGGCCTGTATGCATTATCCTGTAAATGACAGGATCGCGCATATGCATATTGGGCGAGTTCATGTCGATTTTAGCCCTCAATACCCTTGTCCCGTTTGGAAATTCCCCCTTTTTCATCCTTTCAAACAGACCCAGGTTTTCTTCCATACTCCTGCTACGAAAAGGGCTTTCTGTTCCCGGACGTGTAGGAACACCTTTTTGCTCGCTGATTAATTCTGAAGGTTGATCATCCACATACGCTTTACCATCTTTTACTAATTTAACTGCCCATTCAAATAACTGATCGAAATAATCAGAAGCATAAAATAGCCTGTCTTCCCAGTCGAAACCAAGCCACTTGATATCTTCCATAATAGAATCGACATACTCTTCTTCTTCCTTGGAAGGATTTGTATCGTCAAACCGAAGATTGCATTGACCATTGTATTTTTTAGCCAGACCAAAATTCAGACAAATGGATTTAGCATGACCAATATGCAGGTAACCATTGGGTTCGGGCGGAAACCGTGTGTGAACCTTACCACTATGTTTCCCGTTTTTTATATCTTCTTCAATAATGGTTTCCAGGAAGTTTAAAGACTTATTTTTCTCGTCTGGAGATGCTCCGGTTTTCTTTTCGTTATTGTTCATTCTCTCTAATCTATTAAGGGCACAAATTTAGTAAATCAGTTCATTCCAACAACAAACAAAAAAGGCTACCCATGATTAGGATAGCCTTCCACGGAAAGTTATTATTTTATCTTATTACTGTTGCTGTTGTTTCACTTGCTGATAATTTCCAGATGTTTTAAGAATCGCAAAATTAATAAGAAAACTGAACTCTATTCTAATTAAAATGAAAAATAAGTTTGTTTACCGGTCTGAAACCTTCTTAATAATCTATCAATAATGAATAATCCAATCACTGCAATAATAATTACAACTGTAAAAGAGGAAACCTGGATGGATTGAAACATTTCTTTCATACTGGCTAATATCTTACCAAATACAGGAATAAGAATTGGGTCAAATTCACCAGGAAACAGGGATATATCGTTACTGATAAAATAATAAACTGCATATATCACTGCCCCTAAACCAGCAGCAATCAAAAAATAATAGTTTTTAATGCCTGCAGTTTTACCTGTGAGTTGTGTAGCAGGTTGTTGTTGTGCCTGAATTTGATTCATGACATTGTCAGTAAAGTTCGGCGATGGACTTTCAATGTGGGCTTTTTTGATCAGGTTCTTCAAAAAGTTATCAGATTTATCTTTATTATTGATCATAGGTATATCTCCTTGTTCTGAATTTTTATAAACTTTTGTATTTCACCATACAATTTTTTACGTATCCTGTGTAATTTAACTTTTACATTGGATTGTGAAATATTAACAATCCCACTTATTTCTTCTGTTGAATATTCTTTAAAATAATACAATGTAACAAGCAAATGATCTTCAGTATTTAGCTTTTTCAAAACTGTATTTATTACTTTTTTCTGCTCATTATTATCAAGACGATTTAAGTCTTCATTTATATCATCTTCCGAATAATTTTCAACAATATCATAATTCAAATCAGTGGTTTCAAATTGCTTTTTACGCGTTTTCGAGATGGCTGTATTATACACAATCCGATAAAGCCAGGTCGAAAATTTCGACTCCCTTTTAAATGTTGCAAGAGACTGATAAGCCTTTACAAAAACATCCTGTGCAATCTCTTCCGCATCTTCTCGGTTTCGAACAATCTTTAAAGCAATAGTATAAACCATATTTTTATGTTTGTCGACCAATGATGCATAAGCATTTGCATCATTATTCAGCACTTTATCTATATAAAAATTATCGCTTTGAAAATTCATTCTTTAATAAGACGATTAGATGTGTGTGTGGTTACAAAAAAAGTTTGGTGTTCAGTATTCAGTGTTTTGAGTTCAGTTTTATGGAACTAACTTTTTGTAACCGGTTAAAAAATACCGCGTCAAAGATTACGAAAACAAATTTACGAACAATTTAAATCATAAAGCTATGTTAGATTTAACACCTGTATTAGTATTAACAATCATTTTCGGAGCTATTGTCGCTATGGTATATCTTGGTATCAGAAAAAAAGAACGTATGTCTATGCTGGAAAAAGGGGTTGATGCCTCTGTTTTTTTTACACCTAAAAAAAGAAATTCGTATGCGTTGAAATATGGATTACTCTTAATTGGTGTTGCACTTGGAATATTAATTGGAAATATCCTTGCTACTACCAGTGCGTTTATGTATGAAAAAGAAGCGGCTTATTTCTCCATGATCTTTTTGTTTGGAGGTCTGGCATTGGTTATCTATTATTTTATGGCAAAAAAGATGGTGAATGAAGATGATGATGAAGATTCATTAATGAAAAAATAGCTGAGAAAATTTACCACAGAATGAAAGTCCACAAAATATTTGTGGGCTTTTTTTATTGCAAATGGAATGATTCCAAAATTTTGTACTCCGGTCCCTGTGGCCTTAAAATACTTTCAATCAAATAAAACTGATCTACTTTTTGATCTTGAATTTTTATTGACTCAAACCTGCTAATTACTTCCTGAAACCGTTTTTTATCTTCAATAAACTTTATCCTGCCAATGGTCAGATGAGGTACAAAGTTTTGCCGGTCTCTAACAAAACCAAGACCTTGAACCTGGTCAAGTACATCATAGGCAAGAGAAATGAGCTGTTCACTTTTTTCAATTCCAAACCAGATTACCCTTGGCTTATAGGAACTTCCAAAAATTCTGATATCATTTATATTTAACGAGAACGATGAGTGATTATCAGCAATTTTTGCTAATAGCTCATTTATACTTCCAATTTTTCTTTCATCTGTCTCTCCAAAAAACTTTAAAGTAATATGAATGTTTTCCAATTCAACCCATTTGATTTTTTCATCTTTCAGATTTGATTTCAACTGAAAATAGGTATTTCGAAATAATTTAGTTGGATGAATCTTTATGGCAGCGAAAATCCTCTTCATTAAATTTCTAATAATTAATTTTGTGCTAAATTTACGATTAATTTATACTTTTGCATTCCTACACCAAAATAGGGGCGTTAGCTCAGTTGGCTAGAGCGTTAGACTGGCAGTCTAAAGGTCAGGGGTTCGACTCCCCTACGCTCCACATCATTTAATCAAGAAGAAGACTCTCTCCTTTTTTATGCTTTATTTTGTTTATATTCTAAAATCAGAACAAGATAAACGCTTTTATTATGGTCAGACACAAGACCTTGATAAAAGGGTAGAAGAGCATAATTCCGGGAAATCTTCATACACTAATAAATATATTCCATGGAAATTATTTGCTTATAAATCCTTTGATTCACGTTCCGAAGCTATGAAATATGAAAGGATGTTGAAAAACCTTCATAGCAAGGAAAAAGTTTTAGCCTTCATTTTTAGACACAATTTTATTATTTCTGCTGATTACAAGAAAGAATAGATCAGTTGGTGCCGATTTTTACAAATCTGTGATTTGCTAAAAATCGTGCATCCTCGAAAATACAATCAAAACATCGTTTTGATGATTTTCGGGACTAGAGCGTTTGACTGGCAGTCAAGAGGTCATCGGTGCCGATCCCAAAATCTGATCGAGCATCCTCGAAGATGAGCAAAATCACAAATTTTGATATCTTCGGGATTCGATTCCGATATGCTCCACCTTCGCCCACCGAATTTAGCCTGAAAGGTTAACGAAGGTGGGTTTTTATTTCTAACAATTTCCCAATCTGGCGCGAGTCTGAAGGGTAAGCCTGAACACAGGGACTCGTGCCATGAAATTTAGAACCAGGCATCAGTCACGCCTGCACCATGGCCATGACTGGAAGACTGGCGCAAGGTGGCGGATTTGGCCCCTTTTATTTTTTTGATCTACCTCCTGTTTTCATCGGATCGCCCGGATAGCCCAGTGCTTCCCAATCAAGTCTACCATTTCCTTTTTCACTGTGACAAGCTGAGCATTTGAGGGCATCTTCAGCTGGTGCAACCATGTGATTGATGGGCCAATACATTTCTGTCTCAATAAAGCCATAATACCCGGAATACGTCAGGTTGATGGATTCCATACCCAATACGGAAGCCTGGTTCCAATCCCAGGTTTTCCAGTATCCACCTTCGCCAAATAGTTTTGGAGCGATCAAATACTGTTTTTTTTCATCATAGATCTGCTTGCCGCGCATCACTTTAAATGGCGTGATCCTGGCACCGGGATCATGTATTTCACCTGAAAGTACATTTAATCCTACCACATGTTGCGGATCAATCACCTCACCGAATTGGTAATAATCGGCCTGTCCATTGTGCCAACGGTATTCCGGAATCACATCCTGATCCCATTCAAAATCACCTTTCTTCTTATTGTATAGCGGTTTGCCATATTCATCGAGCTGCACTTCCCGTTCCTGACCGGCTGTGGACCAGTCCCACCAGGTTTTTGTAGGTTCTTTCCTGGCAAACGTCGGAATATGACAGGTTTCGCAGGCGATCGCATCCATGTGATCATTGAGTGTCTTATTTTGGTGGGGTTTTGCATCGTGGCATTCGATGCAGGAAATATGATTCTGACCACTGGCCAAAGAGCCATGGCTTGCCCCGCGGATCTTATGTTTTTCACCGGCATGACAGGTTGAACAGGTAAAACCAAGTCCTCCCATATGAACGTCGAGTTCCGCCGTGGGATGGATCATGCTTTCATCCATGTCGCCATGTTTTATACCGGTACCACCACCACCATTGAAATGACATACACTGCAATTTTCATTGGTTGTTTTTCCAACGCTTTGCGCCACTTTAAGCAGGTCAACCGACGGATCGGGCATCCCAGCTCCGGTGGGCACCTTTTTATAGGTCCCTGTCTGGTCATGACAGATCAGGCAATCGATGTTTTTTCCGTCCTCAAAATCAAAGGTATTGTCTTTCCATCCGTAGCCGATATGACAGCTTGTACAGCGCGGCCAGTTAGAGGAAACAGAAATACAATAATTGTTGATGATGGTTTGTTTTCCGGTCCGCCTGCTGTTGCCGTCTTTATCCAGGTATTCATCACCCAACCAGTTCCAGTGCCTGGTTTGCATGATATCATGATCCACCCCTTCGTGGCACATGAGGCAGGTCTCCGTTACTTCCTGCGGAGATTGAAACGGGCCTTCGATAAATTCTGTATGGTCTTGCTGGGCTGAAGCCTGCAAACCAAACAGTAACACGATAAACGTAATGTAAACCTCTTGCATTTTTTGTTTGTTTTTGATATTGTTTTTGAATTGTAATATTACTAAAAAATTTTTGAGCCCGGCTAAAAGCAAGCGTATTTTTATGAACCGGGTTGAAAGATTGAGAGATTGGACTTAAAAATGTAAAGTTCTGATTAGTTGCACATGTTGTTAGCTCGCGCGAATTATGGGAAGTATCATGGATTAAAGTTTTATGTACCTAATAAAATCAGGAGATTATTATCTCATGCAGCGTAGTCTTCAGCCTTCACTGAAGTTCCGGCTGACATGGGAGACTAGGCTGAGTATTGGGTTGGCCTGGCCTTTATTATTGCCACACCAATTGCTTATTATGCTACACAGAGATGGTTACAAAACTTCGCCTATAGAACCGAATTGAGTTGGTGAATTTTTATCCTTGCTGGAGTAATTGCACTCTTCATAGTAATGATTACCGTAAGCTGGCAAACCTTTAAAGTGGCACGCAGAAATCCCGTGGAGGCACTGAGGTATGAGTAACATAAATCCTGGCTTTACCTCAAAAAAGTAAACAACTTGAGTTTTGCAAAAGATGCAATAAAAAGTGCTATTGAGTTTGAACTGAATATTACTGATATTCTAAAACTAATTGAAGAAGTTCAAGAAAATCAAATTGACCAACAACTATATAGTAATTTATTGAAGGCACAAGTCTCGTAATCGCTCATGCCCATGCTGGAAGACTTGCATCATTTGGGGAGGTTAACGAAGGTGGGCTTCCTTATTCTAACAATTATTTCTTTTCAATCTAAAGAATTTCTCAAGGCTCTGGATCAGAGTAGTTCATTTATTCTAATTCTAATTACATTTTCAAATTTTTAATTCAAATTATTATTTTTAATCGTATTTTCACTTCTTGAATTCAATAAATATCAGATTTATCCAAATTAAAAAATATGGGTGGTTCTTTCCAGTTTATCGATTACGCAGTTTTCGCCTGTCATGCTATTGTTATTCTTTCAGTCGGACTTTGGGTTTCACGAAATAAAAAAGGTCAGCAAAAAACTGCCGAAGATTATTTCCTGGCCGGAAAATCCCTTCCCTGGTGGGCTATCGGTGCTTCCTTAATTGCTGCCAACATTTCAGCAGAACAGTTTATTGGTATGTCAGGTTCCGGATTTGCGATTGGATTGGCCATTGCCTCATATGAATGGATGGCAGCCATTACTCTTATTATTGTAGGAAAATATTTCCTGCCGATATTTATTGAAAAAAAATTATATACTATTCCCCAATTTGTTGAAAAACGATTTAGCACCAACCTGAAAACAATTCTTGCCATATTCTGGATCGCACTGTTTATATTCGTTAACCTTACATCCGTTCTATTCCTGGGAGCCAAGGCCCTCGATGTAATTGTCGGAACAGGTGATGGTTCCATCATTATTTATAGCATCATTGGGTTGGCATTATTCGCAGCAGCTTATTCGTTGTGGGGTGGATTGGCTGCAGTAGCATGGACAGATGTCATCCAGGTAGCTTTATTGGTTATGGGTGGAATGATTACCACTGTTATTGCATTGGACCATGTTACACCCGAAGGTGGAGTTATTAATGGGTTCAGACATATTTATGATGTTGTTCCTGAAAAATTTTCGATGATCTTATCAAAAGGGGAAATTACAACTCCAAATGGAAAAGATGCCTGGTGGGATCTGCCCGGACTTGCTGTCCTGATAGGTGGTATGTGGGTGGCCAATCTCTATTACTGGGGATTTAACCAGTATATTATCCAGCGAACATTAGCAGCAAAAAGCCTGAAGGAATCTCAGCGAGGAATCGCCTTTGCTGCTTTCCTGAAATTGTTGATTCCGTTAATTGTTGTTATTCCCGGTGTCATTGCCTATGTTATGAATTCAGATATTTCCGGTATGTTAACACCTGAAACACTGGATCCGAGTTTTGTTAATGCAGAAGGAATGGTGATTAATGACAATGCCGCT
>JAIOTR010000219.1 GCA_021106665.1 Bacteroidales bacterium | reverse complement strand
GAATATTCTTCGGCTACCACCATATATGATCCTTCCGATGGACCGGGCACATATTCTTCTGTTAATGCATTTCTAAAAGAAACTATTCGTGACTGGTCAAAAGCCAGCGTATCAACAAAATCGTATGTATAAATCAATAAAGCCTGGCTATTGTGCTTTGTTTCTTTTCGGATCCATGCAAAATCGGCAAATTGCTTTGCTATATAAAAACCACCGGGTATTTCCATTGATAATTTAAAACTTTTCTTCAATGGATTAATGATATCCCAATCTCTAAATCCTTTGTATGTTCCGATTAACCGGGCATATTCAGAGTCCATCAATGTTCCAAGCACTACTTCTTTCTTTTCTTCAAAAAAAGCAATAAAATCTTCTTCTGAAGGGGAAATAATATTTATCACATATTGAGGACTTGCCCAGACATCCTTACGGGCTTGAATAGTAGATTCTTTAGTTGTTGGATTGATGTCAACAATGAAAATATTATGGTGCGCCTGAAACATCTTGGCATTATTAAATTTTGCAATTGAGATGTGTGCCATTTCAAAGAGAGGTTCCGGTTGTGGCAATACTTCAAAATCCTGGTTAAAGAAGTTCCTGATGGTTTCACCTACCCGGCCTTCCCATTTTGTGTCATTATTGGTTACAACGATCATTTCAGCTGTTTTGCCTGATGACTTGGGAGCAGTTGTTTTATTGTTCCCACAAGAAATTAAAAGAAAAGAAAAAAACAGGATAGTGGTTAATTTTATAAATTGTTTCATTTGAGAAGAAAATTTAAATTTTATAGTAAAGCTCCAAATAATAAAAATCAAATAGCAAATAAATAGCAAACTTCAATGATCAAATCTCAAAGCTGTGTTGAATATCTGTTTGTATAGTTTGGGAATTCAATCATTGTGATTTATTTGATATTTGGTACTTGTAATTTGTTATTTACGAATTATTAGCTTTTCGGCGCTACTTTAAGCTTCTGTCCTGGCTTGAGTCGTTTTGAGTTCTTAATATCATTTAGCTTTTTAATTTGCTCAATGGATACGCCTTCATATAGTTTGGCGATATCCCACAAGGTGTCTCCTTTACGGACAGTATGATAAACGTAATCACCGCTTGTCTTATTACTTTGAGTTCTAAAAGCCTGTTGATTCTTTGTCTTTGGTTCATATACCACAAGCTTTTGATTTGGCTTTATGGTATTGCTTTTCAGATTATTCCATTTTTTGAGATCACCAACTGAGCATTTATATTTTTGAGCAATTAAGCCCAGGTTTTCCCCACTTCGTACAACGTGATGATTTTTATCGCGCTTACTGATATCAGTTGGAGCTGAATCAGCAGTTGATTTTGGAGTAGATTTTTTACCAGCATAACCGGGTGCATAAACAACCAGTTTTTGTCCCGGATAAATGGTATTGCCCCTGAGGTTGTTCCAACTCTTTAAACTCCTGACAGAACAACGGTATTTTTTAGCGATCAATCCCAGGTTTTCACCTGACCTGACATAATGTATATTTCGTTCTTTTGCTTTTTTGATCTGTGCCAGTAATTTATCCTTTTCTATCCCTTTCTTCGTTTTATAAGCATACAATGAATCTTCATAATCGATAAAGTCAGCAATATATTTATGATTCAAACGCAGAATATATTTTTTGTCTTTAGTAGTAGGAATTATGCCCATTTTATAAGCCGGGTTTAAAAATTTCAATTCATCAAGCGGTACATTCAGCATTTCTGAGATTTGATCAAAAGAAAGCACATCATTCACAACAACCGTATCAATTTCCTCATAGAAAATAGCTGGAGCTGTTGGATATATATTGTGTTCAGCCGGATGATTCATCAAATAAATAACAGCAATAAAAGCCGGCACATAACCCCGTGTTTCTCTGGGGAGAAAAGGCCAAACAGCCCAGTAGCTTTTTACCCCACCTGCACGCCGAATGGCTTTATTTACGTTCCCCGGACCTGAATTATAAGCAGCCAATGCCAACGACCAGTCGCCGTAAATATCATAAAGATCATTCAAATGCCTGCATGCAGCATCGGTGGCCTTGTACGGATCGAAGCGGTCATCAACGAGGGAATTTACTTTCAGTCCGTAAATTTTACCGGTACTGTACATAAATTGCCACAGCCCTTTGGCTCCTGCCCTTGAATTGGCTGTTGGGTTTAAAGCCGACTCCACCACTGCGAGGTACTTCAACTCTAAAGGCATATTGTATTTGTCGAGATGTTCTTCAAACAATGGGAAATATACCTCAGCAAGTCCCAGCACCTTTGATGAAAGTTCCCTGCGTTTTAATGAATAGACATTGATATAATTCTTTACATGCTTGTTGAAAGTAAGCTCCATAACCGATTGACTGTTTAAATCTTCAATGCGTGCCTGGAGAACAGAATCAGGATAAACCGGAACTTCATCGGCTGAGAAATTATAAATATTTAATTCAGAAGTATCTGCAGTAAATGTTGTATTCGAAAAATAATTTAAAGCCACAAGGCTGTCTAACATATCCAAAATATATGAGTCCGCATAATCTGCAGGATTGACCTCTTCATCAACAATGGTGTTTATTCCATTGATTTCAGCGCTGAGAGAATCAGGTTGAGAAAAAGTATTTGAAGCGAATGATGATAAAACTCCGAATAAAAGAAATAGCGTAGTGAATAGTCTAATTTTCATAATCTCTGTAAATGTGAAATGTTTATGCTAAAATTAATTTTACGAGATTAGCATAAAATCGTTGCAAAAGTATGAATATATATGCTTGATTAGAAAACGGGAAATTAAAGAATTATTATCAGGGAAATGTTAAAAATAATATTTAGTCTTAATTTTTATAAAATCTCTCGCGGAGGCGCCAAGTCGCAAAGAAAACGTCAGATTAATTTCAAAAGGATATTATTTTGCAATGATTCAAAACTTTGCGCCTTACGCGTCTTTGCGCGTCAAATAAATTAGGAGGGTCTTTAGTTTAGAAATTTTCTCTGCATAAAGACAGAAATCTTGGTTCTTTAATTCACCAATTTAAAAAGATCAGTCTTTCTTCTCAGCCGTCTCTTCGTCTTTCTTTTTCTGCTCGTCCGGGTTTATTCCATCTTTGAACTCCCGTATGCCTTTGCCTAATCCCCGCATTAATTCAGGAATCTTTTTACCGCCAAAAAGCAGCAGAACAACAAGGACAATAAGAACAATTTGCCAGGGGCCGATTATGCCGATAAGAATACTTGTAATCATTTTGTTAAATTTTGAATTACAAAAGTACAAATTATTTAGCGATTTCAATTGTTAAATAATATACTGTTTTTGTATAAACAAATATATTTGCATGCAACCTTTAAAACGGCTGAAAAGTCTATTATCAAACTTAGTAAACATTTAACTATGAGAATATTTTTATACTGTTTGTCTTTAAGTATCATGCTTGTTCTTTTTCCTGCTTTAAAAATCATTTCCCAGGATAAACCACAAATGGAGGCCTATAAATTAACCCACCACATGTCGCCTGAAGAAAAAGCGCTTTTTCACCTCGTGGGCAAAGATTATATCCCAACTGACCCTCCTCCCGGGCCGGTTCGCAATATCGCCGAGTTTGAGAAGATGGAAGGTGTGCTGGTGGGATATCCAGGCAGCTTTGGTATTTCGTATGATGTGATTGCAGCAATGTCGGAAGAAACGGTTGTAACAACTGTTGTAGAAAACAACAATCAGTTGAATTATGTAACCAATCAATATCAATCGCAAGGGGTAAACATGGCCAACGCAAATTTTATCGTTACGGCTCTTGATTCATACTGGACCAGGGATTACGGCCCGTGGTACATCCGCTATGGTGATGATCACATAGGCATCGTAGATTTTATATATAATCGTCCCAACAGACCAAACGACAATGCCATCCCGCCTCAAATGGCTGACTTTTTAGGGATTGAATGGTATGGAATGGAATTGATCACAGCCGGTGGAAATTACATGACAGATGGTTATGGCGTATCTTCATCTTCTGAATTGATTTGGGAAGAGAACCCAACTTTAACTTCCGGAGATATTGATCAGCTGGTTTTGGACTATTGTGGTATTGATACTTATCATGTTATCCCCGATCCAAACAATACTTACATTGATCACATAGATTGCTGGGGAAAATTTTTAGATGTGGATAAGGTCTTGATCCGTGAAGTTCCGGAATCACATCCACAATACGATGAGATTGAAGCAACAGCCGCTTATTATGCAGGTCATAATTGTGGATGGGGAACTCCTTTCCTGGTTTACCGGGTTTGGACACCAAATAATGAACCGTATACAAATTCTTTGATATTGAACAACAGGGTGTTTGTCCCTATAGTAGGAGGTAACTGGGATGATGAAGCGCTGGCTGCTTACGAAGAAGCAATGCCCGGTTATGAAATCCTGGGATTCACCGGTTCGTGGGCATCAACCGATGCCCTGCATTGCCGCACAAAAGGCATTGCCGACAGAAATACACTTTATATCGAACATTATCCCTTGCTTGGAGATCAACCCATCCAAACGGAATATGAACTTGAAGCCATCATTACTGCTTATAGCGGAGAACTGGTTATTAATGATGAGGTCAAAGTTATTTATCAGGTTAATGGGGGTAGTATTGAAGAAATAGTTATGACACATATCGGTGATAAAACTTATGCAGCAACAGTGGCAGGCGCTCCCGAAGGTTCTGAAATTGCCTATTTTATTACTGCTGCTGATGACGGTGGAAACACAGCTAATCATCCATTTATAGGTGAACCTGATCCCCATATTTTTTATGTAGGAGAACAATTCTTCCCGGCCATTGCACTTAATGTTTCGGAAATTAATGCCTGGGTTAACCAGGGAGATACCGATGTTGAAGAGTTTGTGATCTCCAACACAGGGCAAATTGATCTTAGCTATAACCTTGAATGGTCATCTGCTATCCTCGATGATCATGATTACAGTGTTGATGACAGCCCTTCGCAAAGTTCATGGAATTTTAATACCTATACTGAACTTGGCTGGACTGAATTTGAGATTGATGATGTGGTTGGCGAAATTGCTAACTGGCAAATTGATTTTCAGTGGCAAACCGATAACTGGCCTGAAGAAGGAACATTCAGG
>JAIOTR010000289.1 GCA_021106665.1 Bacteroidales bacterium | reverse complement strand
TGGTTCAGGCTTTACTGCCCATGTTTAAACCGAACTCCCACATTGTGAATGTCAGTAGTATGGGCGGTTTTCAGGGAAGCGTCAAGTTCCCCGGACTTTCATTATATTCAGCCAGCAAAGGAGCACTTGCCATTTTATCGGAATGTATGGCCGAGGAGTTTAAGGAAGAACAAATAAAAGTAAATTGTCTGGCACTTGGCGCTGTTCAAACTGAAATGTTATCAGAAGCTTTTCCAGGATATGAAGCGCCGATAAAACCGAATAAAATGGCAGAATTTATTAAGAACTTTGCGTTAACCGGACAACAAGTATTTAATGGTAAAATTCTTCCGGTTTCACTTTCAACACCTTAATTAAAAAGCATGACTGAAGTTTATACAGATAAAGATTGTGATCTGGATGCTGTCAGGCATAACGGGATCATTAAAAATATGGATAGCCGGAAATATTATGTTTCCATCACACCTCAATCGGCTTGTGCTGCTTGCCACGCAAAAAGTGTTTGCAATGTAACCGAATTACATGATGAAATAGTGGAAGTCCCCAAAAAAGAATCAGATGAATACAAGGCAGGGGATAAAGTTGAAATATTAATGGAAAAGTCCCTTGGAACAAAAGCTGTTTTTTTAGGATACATCGCTCCGTTTCTTCTCCTTTTTTTTACACTTATCGTAGCGCTTAATGTTTTTGAAAGTCAGGGCATAGCAGGGTTAATTTCCATCGGAATATTAATCCCGTATTATTTTATTCTTTACTTAAACCGGAAGGCTCTTAAAAAAACTTTTACTTTTCGATTGAGATAATTCTAATTCTGAAAGTGTTTGTTTTCATTTGTAAGGTATTTTTATTTTATCCGACAAAAAGGTAATTTTAAATTTACCTGACAACAGATTTGATTTTTTTATTGTCATATAACAATTACATCATTCACAAAAAACTTATTCATCATGACTAGAATTTTATTTTTGCTGATACTTAGCATAATAGCAGTTCCTTTATTTTCGCAGGAAAGCTATTCACCAACAAGGGTAGCTAAAGCAGCTTTTTTTGATAAAACCCCTCCATTGATTGAAATGGAGCAGCGACAACCGAGTCCGCAGGATAATAGCTGGAAGGATGGTGTTGTTGGTAATGAATCTCTATTATTAAATAGAAAAGGAAACGAAAATTATATTACTGATCTAAGTTCGACCCAGACCAATCATGGTTCAAAGCAATCGAAAGGACCCATCATAAGTATTGATGGTGTGGGTAATGTGAACGGTGTGGCGCCTCCTGATACAGATGGAGATGTTGGCCCAAACCACTATATTCAAATGATCAATCTCTCATTTGCTATTTATGATAAGCAAGGGAACAAATTATACGGACCTGTTGCCAACAGTACATTATGGTCTGGATTTCCCGGACCATGGGCAGGAACCAATGATGGTGACCCGATCATTTTATATGATGAGTTAGCTGATCGCTGGATGGCAAGTCAGTTTGCTATTTATACTTCAAATAATAAGTATTATGAATTGATAGCTGTTTCAGAAACCGGTGATCCATTGGGATCATGGTACAGATATGCATTTGAATTTGATGAATTTCCAGATTACCCAAAATTGTCGGTCTGGCCCGATGGCTATTATGCCACATTCCATATGTTTGCCGGGCAGTTTCAGGGAACCGCCTTTGTTGCATTCGAACGTGAAAAAATGTTGGTAGGTGACCCGAATGCTCAAATGGTCTATTTTGGTGAATATGGCAATAAGTTTGGATTTCAGCCGGCTGATGTAGATGGAGATGCACCCGCAGCAGGAACCCCGGGTTATTTCACAGGGATAAACTTCTGGGGCAATCATACCATGGAAATCTGGAAAATGGAAGTTGACTGGGATAACACAAACAATTCATCTTTTACCCTCGATGTTTTGCTCACACCAGATTCCTTCAATAACAATATAGGTGGAATTCCACAACCAGGAACCGGAAATGAACTTGATGATTTTGGTAATAATTTAATGTTCAGGTTACCATATAGAAATTTTGGTAATTACAGTGTTATGCTGGCCAATCATGCTGTCAGGGTTGGTAACAGGGCAGGTATAAGATGGTACGAAATGAGGGATGAAGGATCAGGTTGGTATATCTACCAGCAAGGTACTTATGCCCCTGATAACGAGAACCGTTGGATGGGAAGTATTGCCATGGCGGCAGATGGAACCATTGCCCTTGGTTATTCGGTTTCCAGCAGCACCGTTTACCCTTCCATCAGGTATACTGGCCGATCACCGGATGCTCCTCTCGGTGAAATGAATTTGGATGAAATAGAAGTTGTGGCAGGTGCAGGTTCCCAATCAGGATTAAGCAGGTGGGGAGATTACAGTTGTATGTCAGTTGACCCGGTGAATGATTCGGTTTTTTGGTTTACCACGGAGTATATGCCCGGAGGAGGATGGGGTACACATATAGTTGCTTTTGACTTTGGCGAGGTTCAACCTCCTACTGCTTTTGCAGGTGTGGATGCAAGCGTTTGTGAAAGTGAACTATTCCAGTGCGAACCCACAGCACAGTTTTATAATTCTGTTTTATGGGAAACATCAGGAGATGGAATCTTTCAGAATACAAGCTTGTTAAACACTAAATATCTACGCGGCAACGGAGATATTGAGAACGGTTCAGTTACATTAACATTAACAGTTTATGGATTTCAACCGGGATGGGAAGATACAGACGATATGATGCTCACTATTGTTAAAGAACCGGAAGCGCTGGCAGGCAATGATACAACCGTAAACAGTTCAACTGTACAACTGAATGCAGATGCCATAAGCTATTCCTCCGTGGAATGGTCAACTTCCGGAGATGGGAATTTTGATAATACAGCTATATTGAATGCTTTATATAATGCCGGTACAAATGATATTACAAATGGAGAAGT
>JAIOTR010000322.1 GCA_021106665.1 Bacteroidales bacterium | reverse complement strand
TTTTGCACCATGTTTTTAACCGACACACATACACATCTTTATCTTGAAGAATTTAATTCTGACAGGCATGAAGTGATACAACGGGCTTTGGACCAAGATGTCAAATCTATGTTGTTACCCAATATTGACAGTTCATCAATTGACAGTATGCTAAAGCTTTGTAAGCAATTTTCTGACAATTGTTACCCCATGATGGGATTACACCCTACCTCCGTTAAAAAAAATTACAAAGAGGAACTGGATCTGGTAGAACAGTGGCTTGATAAAGAAAAGTTTTATGCCATTGGGGAAATTGGAATTGATCTTTACTGGGATAAAACATTTCTAAAGGAGCAGCAGATGGCTTTAGTACGACAAATCGAACTTGCCAAAAAATACCAATTACCCATTGTAATTCATATGAGGGATTCATTCAATGAAGTCTATACAATCCTAAAAACACAAATATCTCCTGAATTGACCGGGGTTTTTCATTGCTTTACCGGCAACCTGAAACAAGCTGAAAAAATTATTGATATGAATTTTATGCTTGGTATTGGGGGTGTTGTTACCTTTAAGAATTCCGGACTGGATAAAGTCGTCAGAAATATTGATATGAAGCATATTTTACTTGAAACAGATTCCCCATTCCTGGCACCTGTGCCTTTCAGAGGAAAAAGAAATGAAAGCGCTTATATTCAATTGATCGCAAAAAAAATCGCCGAAATTAAAAATACTACCATTGAGGAAATAGCTTCAATCACTACTGAAAACGCAAACCAATTATTCAAATTCTTAACTACATGACTTCACAACCATCAATCTTGATACTTTATACAGGTGGTACAATAGGAATGGTATTGGACCATGATTCCGGCGTGCTCAAACCTTTTAACTTTGACAACCTGTATAACCTTTTCCCGGCTTTAAAACTCTTAAATTATGAAATCAATTCTTATAGTTTTGATCCGATTATGGACTCGTCAAACATGAGTCCGGGTTACTGGAAGCAAATTGTTGATGTAATTGAAAAAAGCTATGAATCATATGATGGATTTGTTGTTTTGCATGGTTCCGATACAATGGCTTACACTGCTTCTGCATTAAGTTATATGTTGCAAAACCTGAATAAGCCTATTATTCTTACAGGTTCACAATTACCACTGGGGATGATCAGAACGGACGGAAGAGAAAATATTTTAACGGCTATTGAGATTGCTGCAGCCAAGGAGGATGAAACTCCTTTGATTCCGGAAGTTTGTATCTATTTTGAAAATCAACTATTCAGGGGTAATCGAACCACCAAATTCAATGCTCAAAATTTTGAAGCTTTTTTGTCTCCCAATTACCCTGCTCTTGCAAATGCCGGTGTTTATATCGATTATAACCCCAATGCCATTCATAAACCAAATTTCAAGAAACTCAAAGTATACAAAAATCTCAATTGCAACATAGCTATATTAAAGTTGTATCCCGGCATTTCCGAAAATACAGTAAAATCAATTCTTAATACAGATGGACTGAGGGCAGTTGTTCTTGAAACCTTTGGCTCAGGAAATGCCCCTGATTATCCATGGTTTCTTGATGTTCTTACAACTGCTGTTAAAAAAGATATTATAATGCTCAATGTTACTCAATGCCAGGTAGGGAGGGTAGAAATGGGGAAATATGAGACCAGTATCAAGTTAAAAGAGATGGGTGTGATAAGTGGTAAAGACATAACAACTGAAGCAGCAATTACCAAACTGATGTATTTATTGGGAACATTTAAGGAGGCCGAAAAAGTCAAGGAATTGCTTAAAAAATCGATCACCGGAGAAATGTCAGTGGATTAAGTAAAAAAATATGTCCAGATATTTTGCAAATGATTTTTTTTGTACTTTAGCCACCACTTTTAAATTAAAAATACGAGCCTTAAAGACTTAACGAGAGGAAGGAGAGGTGACCGAGTGGCTGAAGGTGCACGCCTGGAAAGCGTGTGTACGCCAAAAGTGTACCGAGGGTTCGAATCCCTCTCTCTCCGCTTACGCCCCGAATATTCGGGACTTCAGCGGATAAGTCCGAAAAGTTTGGCAATAAAAATTAAAATCGATAGTTTAATAAATTACAAATCAATAAAAATTAACTATGAAAAGATTAATAGCTTTTTTAACTTTAGCAGGAATGCTAACAATTGGGATTACAAATGTAACCTTTGCGCAGGATGAAGTTCAGGATACATCAGCGGTTGAAACAACAGATACAACTGCAGTAGCTGAAGAAGCTACACCTGTTGATGAAGGTACTACTGTTATGGAAGAACCTCTAACAGAAGAATCTAAATCATTTCACCAGGTTTTAAAAGAAAAATTTATTGAAGGTAGCCCGGGATTTATGGGTATTGTTCTTGTGTGTCTGATACTTGGTTTAGCACTTTCAATTGAAAGGATCATTTATCTCAACCTGTCCACGACCAACACCCAGAAATTACTCAACAAAGTTGAGACTTCACTTGAGAATGGTGGTGTTGAAGCAGCCAAAGAAGTTTGTAAGAACACTAAAGGGCCGGTTGCAGGTATTTTTCTGCAAGGACTTGACAGGACTAATGAAGGATTGGATGTGGTTGAAAAATCTATCATTTCTTATGGTGGCGTTTTGATGGGACGCTTAGAAAAAGGATTAAGCTGGATAGCTTTGTTCATCGCCCTGGCTCCGATGCTTGGATTTATGGGTACAGTTATCGGTATGATCATGGCTTTTGACATGATTGCAGTTGTTGGCGATATTTCTCCGGCTATTGTTGCTGTAGGTATTAAAGTGGCTCTATTAACTACTGTATTTGGTTTAATTGTAGCTATTATCCTGCAAATTTTCTACAACTATATCGTTTCAAAAGTTGACAGTCTTGTAAACGACATGGAAGACAGTTCAATTACTTTTGTTGACATTCTTGCAAAACATGCAAACAAAAACAAATAATTATGGACAAAACGATATTAACAATTTTTAAAATAATCTCTCTTATATTTATTGCCCTTGCGGTAATATTTCAGATTGTTGTTTTGATTAAGGGAGAAGACGGACTTATCGGGAGCAGCGTGCTGGATAACTATATCCGTCTGGGTTATGCTGCAATTTTCTTAACAGCATTTTTTGCTGTTCTGTTCCCTGTCATTTTTATGATCCAGAATCCAAAAAACGCTTTAAAAATTCTCGGAGCTATAGTTGTACTTGTAATTATTGGTTTTATTTGTTATTCAGTGGCTAAAAACACTTTGGGCATTGAACAACTTGAACAACTAAAGACTACTGCTGAAATTTCAAAAATGGTTGGAGCGTCATTATATTTCACATATGTAGTAGGTAGTTTAGCAGTATTATCTATAATATTTTCGAGTGTTTCCAGTTTTTTTAAATAAAAGGAGGTAATAATGGCAAGACCAGTAAATGAAATAAATGCAGGCTCGATGGCAGACATTGCTTTTTTGCTCCTTATCTTTTTCCTGGTTACTACAACCATGGATATAGATACGGGAATTACAAGGAAGTTGCCACCTCCACCACCTGAAGATATGGAAGATATCAAGGTGAAAGAGAGGAATATCTTTAAAGTTCTGGTGAGTAAGAGCGACCGGTTACTTTTTAACGGTCAGCCAGGACATATTAGTTTTTTAAAAGATCAAGCTAAAGCATTTTTAGGTAATCCTAATATGTCGGATCCCAATAGTCCGGAAGATATGCCGGAAAAAAGAATGGTAGAAATTCCATTATTTGGTGGTGAAGTTTGGGTTACAAAAGGAATTATTTCACTGAAAAATGACCGTGGTACCTCATATGATATGTATATACAGGTTCAGAATGAACTTGCATCAGCTATCAGGGAGCTTAGGGATGAGCTTTCAATTAATAAATTTGGGATGAAGTTTAGTAAGTTGACAGATGATGCAAAAATTAAATCTATACAAAGGGCAATTCCCATGGCTATTTCAGAAGCTGAACCAGAAGATATAGGAGGACATTAATATGGCTAAATTCAGAAAAAAAGGTGGTAAAAAAACCCCGGGAATATCTACTGCATCATTACCTGATATTATATTTATGCTATTGTTTTTCTTTATGGTAACAACAACCATGAGAGAATCAACCTTGTTAGTTCAGGTAAAACCACCCTCGGCAACCGAGGTACAAAAATTAGAAAAAAAATCACTTGTTAGTTTTATTTATATCGGTCCTCCATTAAGTAAAAAGTTAGGAACGGATTCCCGAATACAATTAAATGATGGATTTGCTGATATAAAAGACATCAGGGAATTCATTCAGCTTGAAAGAGAATCAAGAGATGAAGCTGACAGGAAATTACTTACAACATCACTTAAAGTTGACAAAAAGACAAGGATGGGTATCGTTACAGATGTAAAGCAGGAACTTCGGGAGGTGGGTGCATTTAAAATTAATTACTCAACAGCTAAAAAAGCGATTGCGAGTAAATAAAAAAGTTTACTAATCTCATAGAGGGTAGGTCATTTTGATCTGCCCTTTTTTTATGTTTGCGTAAACCTTATTTTCCTGATTCTGTATATAGCAAATAATAAAATTATGGAAATAATAAAACTCCCGATAATTATTATGTTATTATCTGTCGTCCCGAAAGATTCAATGTCTGTTGAAATATGCCCTGTATTGTAAAGATAAGCTGCAACTACTGTGATACCATTAAATAAAAAATGTAAAATAATTGGAATCCAAAGCGATCCTGTCCAAATGAAAATATAACCAAAAAGGATCCCCAATACGGTTCTTGGTAAAAATCCATAAAACTGCAAATGAAGGGCGCTAAATAATATAGCGGAAATAAATACTGCCAGGTGGCTGTTTTTTAATCCCTCGTAAAACAATTGTAATACAACACCCCTGAACAATAGCTCTTCTCCAAGAGCAGCCAGCATGGCAATAATAAAAAGGTTTACGATTAAACCGCTGATAGTGTCAACTTCGAGGAAGGCTTCTGTAAATTTATTGGCCTTATCTTCACTTTCACGCATCCAGCCTTCAAGCCCTTTCATAAACTCAGGTAAACCCATTTGTTCATTTAGTACTACCATCCAGTTAATGGCTGGAATTGAAGATATAATTAATATTGAAGATAAGACCAAATAAACCAATCCGGGTCGTTTGTCAACTTTGAGGTAATTTCCAATTTTACGTTTCTCAAGATATGCATAAAATAAAACAGGTATAATAAACACACCTAACTGGTTCACAACCTGAAAATACTTTAGAAACCTAATCGTAAACTCATTGCCAGCATTATTTAATTCATTAAAGTTCTCTAAAATACCTGTCCCAAAAAATGGCAAGGCAATCAGAAGTCCTAAAATTGAAGTCAACACAAGCGAAACGGCAATTACTAAAATTAGTATTGAGATTTTCAGGAAAAATGGTTTACCATCCAAATTTGGCAGGAATTCAAACATTTCGTTTTATTTACAAAAGGACAAAATTAGAAATTTTAATATAGCTTGGATTAATCTGGTGAGAAATCGCGCTAATCCAGAAATTTCTCAATTAAAAAGCCATTTTCAAATAAGTCAGTTACATCTGTTTCCTGATTTAAATGAATGGTTCTTATGTTAAGTTTTTGGGCTGTTTTTATATTTTGTATCGAATCATCAATAAATAACGTTTCTTCAGGATTCAGGCTGTTTTCATTTAAAACATGAAGATATGGTGAATCGTCAGGCTTACGACATCCGATTTTAAAAGACCAATAAGTCTTCTCAAACAACGAAACAAAATCACTCCCAAATTCATTCTTGAATTTACGAATGTAAAACTCAAAATGTATGTGATTTGTATTGCTCAATAAATACAGTCTGTAATTCTGCCTGATTGTTTTTAATAAATCAATTCTTTGAGGGCGATAATCGCCAATGATCTGGTTCCAGGTATCATCCAGTTTTTCATCCGGTACATCTATCCCAGTTAATGTTCTGAGCGTATCCCTGAATTCATTATCTGTGATTTGTCCTGTTTCAAGCTTTTGAAATAATTCGGATTGAATGGCCTTATTAAATAATTCCTCAAAATTATGAACTTCAAGATTTCTGAAGGCATTCTCTACATTTCTATGACTTATATTAATTATAACACCCCCAAAATCAAAGATGATATTTTTTATTTGTCCTGACATAGCGCTTTTGTGAAAGTAATTTTTTTAATTATATTTTTGAAATTCGTTTGCAAAGTTGTAAATTTGCACCCCAATTTCAAAACGTTCTTACAATTTGTTTTTTACACGATTGAAGTTTCGTACATCGTACATCGTACATCGTACATCGTAAATCAAAGAGGGCCTATAGCTCAGTTGGTTAGAGCACTTGACTCATAATCAAGTGGTCCCTGGTTCGAGTCCAGGTGGGCCCACGGAAAAAGTATGAGTTTGGGTGAGTGTGGAAACAATATTAAAGAGCATTTTGAAATTATTTAACCCGGTATTTGCCGGGTTTTTTTATTTGTTAAATTCTATTGCCTTATTAATATCCAACTTCTGATTATTTCACTCTCAAACATCCATCCCTACTTGCATTACAGAACCTTTTGCCATATATTTCGTAAACCTGCCTAATTAACAAATAATTGAACTGAAACAAAAAAGAGAATTATCATGTTTTCATCTAGCAATGTAAGTTCAGATTTTTTAATTCTTGCGGTATTCACTTATTTTTTAGTAGCAATTTCAGTTGGTAAATTAGGAACAGCCAAAGCATGTGGTGGAGCCAAATCATTAATTTTTAGTTTGTTTTTTACACCGGTCACAGGGATTATCTATACCATGACCTCGCCTCTGAAAAATATATTGAAAATTATTCATTACCGTTGCAAGGAGTGTGGACTTGAGTATACCGATCATCACAAATACTGCCCTTCATGCGAAAAGGAAGGTAAAAAAATAAGGCTATACCGTATCATTATGCATTCCTATTAATTTAAGATAGAGGACGAAAAAGTTTTGTTGAATTACTTTTTCAACAATTTATTTATTTGTCAGTCTTGCATGATTTTATTCAACATTAGAATGTTTAAAGGTTAATTAAATCATAGGGCAAACAATTGATTTTTTTCGTATTTTTCATCCCGAATTTATAAACTGTTTTTATAGTTAATTACTTAACAAAATTCTATATACCAAAATCTTAATAAAATGAAAATATCAAAAACAAAAAGAACACTTGAAAGCTTAATATTAATATTGTTATTCACAGTTACTACATTAAATATTCATGGCCAGCTACTTAAAAAATTTGATTATTTCAAGGATTTAAAAACAATTGATAATCTCCTGAAATTAACAGCTATTGGAAATGGTTACAGTGATCAAACCATTGTCGTATTTATACCTGATGCTACTCCTGGCTTCGATCCCGCCTATGATGCTTATAAACTAACGGGGATTTATGAAGCGCCACAGTTGTATTCAATTATACCCTGTTGTAAACTTGCAGTGAATGCATTACCTGCCATTGAAACCAACTTATATGTGCAGTTTGGATTTGATGTTGGAGCTCAAACAAGTTATACCATTAGTGCAACTGAGTTGTATACTTTTGATCCATCAACAACTATTCATCTTTTTGATATTCAGGATAACGTTTTAGTTGATTTAAAAACAGATTCGGTTTATACTTTTAATGCCAGCCCTGATGATTATTCATTAAGATTCAGAGTTTATTTTAATCTTGTTTCCCAGTTATTAAATGTAAAAGTGAACCTTGAAGGCCCTTACAACGGACCGTATATGAAAACTAATTTAAAAGCCGGAGGGTATATTCCAATTTCTCAGCCTTATAATACATCTCCCTGGGGTTATTCCGGAACTGAATCTTCCGAAGCATTTACTGGAGTAGTAGATTGGATATTGGTTGAATTACGCGATGCAACGGATGCCGCTTCAGCTACAGGTGGAACAATGATTGAGCGACAGGCGGCTTTTTTATTGGGTAGTGGCAATTGTGTTATTGAATTTTCAAGCTCATATTCAAATAATCTTTACGTTGTAATCTGGCATAGAAATCATTTACCTGTATTAACAGCTAATTCAGTTTTGATAGCAGGTGGCGTGCATAGTTATGATTTCACAACTGGTGCAGGACAGGCATATAACGGCACACTTGCCCATAAAGATCTTGGAGGAGGTGTTTATGGAATGGTAGCCGGCGATGCAGATGCCAATGGCACAATTAATTCGGATGATAAAACAACTTCCTGGTCAAATTCAGCTGGAAAAAGTGGCTATCTGCAAAGTGATCTCGATTTGGATGGTCAGACCGATAATCCTGACAAAAATGATGTTTGGCTTTTAAACCAGGGAAAAAGCAGCCAGGTTCCGAACTAAATTGGCAAATATTATTCTCATCTCTGAGAAACAATAATAAGAATTAAAACTTTTTTATCAGTTGTAATATTGCCTAAGCAGGGCTGTTCAATTCTAAAAAATGATATTTAGATTTTTCTCTGTGTAACTCTGTGGTATAGCTATTTCAGTTGTGTAGAGTGAAAGAATAAGCGGTAATGGATTTACTCACAATTTCAGACCTTATCCTTCCAGCCCCCTCGTCAAACCGTACGTGCGGTTTTCCCGCATATGCTTACGCCGAAGCTTCAGCATAGGCGCT
>JAIOTR010000075.1 GCA_021106665.1 Bacteroidales bacterium | reverse complement strand
TTTCAGGTTAAACGGTAAAGTGAAGAATGTTTTTCCTTATGGTTCCGGCCATATTAATGATTCTTATAAAGTCCTTACTACTGAACAAAATTATCTATTGCAACGTGTCAATCAGGAAGTATTTAAGGATATTAGACGTTTAACCTCTAACATGATAAGGGTTACAGGTTATCTGACTGATCTTATTTCGGATAACAATCCTGACGAAAGAAAGGTATTGAATACCATCAGAGCACAAAATGGTAATTACTTTTATACTGATGATGAATTTGACTGCTGGCGGGTGTTTGATTTTATCGAAGAAAGCCAAAGTTATGACCGGGCTGTAAATACCGGCCTTGCTTATGAAGGAGGAAAAACTTACGGTTGGTTCATTAAAATGCTGGATCAATTTCCTGCTGATTCCCTTGCTGAAACAATACCGAGGTTTCATGATATTCAATTTCGTATTGAGAATTTCAGAAATGCGGTTAAGAAAGATGCTGCCGGTAGGGTAGGGGTAGTTCAAAAGGAGATTGACTTTGTTGAAAAACGTGCAGAAGAAATTACTTTGATTCATAATTTAGGAAAGGACGGCAAGATACCCTTGCGGGTGACTCATAATGACACTAAGATTAACAATGTATTATTTAATGTTGATAATAAAGGGATTTGTGTCATTGATCTTGATACTGTGATGCCCGGTTATGTTCATTTTGATTTTGGAGATGCCATCAGAACATTTACTAATACGGCAGATGAAGATGAAAAGGATTTGAGAAAGGTATCCATGGATGTGGATTTGTTTACAGCATTTTCAGAAGGATTTCTATCGGAAACAAAGGAGATACTCAATGAGACTGAAATTTCTACACTTGCATTTTCAGCTAAACTAATGACCTTCATTATCGGCCTTCGGTTCCTTACGGATTATCTTGAAGGGGATATCTATTATAAAACCAAATATCCTGAGCATAATATTACCCGTGCCAGGGTTCAATTTAAACTTGTTGAGAGTATGGAAGAGCAGTTTGCGGAAATGGAAAATGTTGTAAGGAAATTGACCTAACAGGTAGATGCAGGCATGTGGGGCGGCAACCTGTTTGGTCGAAATTATCCTGACCTGCCAGATTGAACAAAAGCTTGTGTGATGGAAAATCTGTTAGGTCGAAAAATTTGACATACTCCGGTCAGTTTTGCAACCTAACAGGATCACGGCAACCTGTTAGGTTTTGTTCTTCCTGTCCTAACAGGTCGAGGCAGGTTTACGGGGTAGTTACCTGTTTGGTCGAAAAATTTGACACACATCAGTTAGCATTGCAACCTAACAGATTCAAGGCAACCTGTTAGGTTTTATTGATATTTTTATGCAAACGCCAGTATTGATTTTTTAATCAAACTGATCGCTTCCCTTAATTCTTCTTCCGATATTACCAGAGGTGGAGCAAAACGGATGATATGGCCATGTGTTGGTTTGGCAAGTACTCCGTTTTTAGCCATTTCAAGGCATACATCCCATGCTTCTTTGCCGTTGGTAGGCTTGATAATAATAGCGTTTAATAAACCTTTGCCTCTTACCAGTTCTATCATTGGAGAATCTATATTCTGCATTTCTTCCCTGAAAATATTTCCCAGGTATTCTGCTCTTTCAGCCAGTTTTTCTTCCTTAACAACCTCCAGGGCGGCAACAGCAACTTTGGAGGCTACCGGATTACCACCAAACGTTGAACCATGCTCACCGGGCTTAATACAAAGCATGATATCATCATCTGCCAAAACTGCCGAAACCGGGTAAATGCCTCCGGATAAAGCTTTGCCGAGAATAAGAATATCAGGCCTTACATTTTCATGATCACAAGCGAGGAGTTTTCCGGTACGGGCGATGCCGGTCTGAACTTCATCTGCAATGAACAAAACATTTTTTGCTTTACACATTTCATAAGCCTTTGCAAGATATCCTTCATCAGGGACAAAAACACCTGCTTCACCCTGGATAGGTTCTACGAGAAATCCTGCAACATTGGGATCTTCCAACGCTTTTCCTAAGGCATCCAGATCATTATAAGGAATGGTTATAAAACCAGGTGTGTATGGGCCAAAACCATTTCTTGCATCCGGATCTGTTGACATTGATATCACAGTTATAGTCCTTCCATGAAAATTGTTTTCACAAACTATGATCTTTACTTCCCCGTCAGGAATACCTTTCTTCTCATAACCCCACTTACGGCAAAGCTTAATGGCAGTCTCATCACCTTCAGCACCGGTGTTCATAGGGAGAATTTTATCATAGCCAAAATATTCGGTTACATACTGTTCGTATGGCCCAAGTGTATCGTTGTAAAAAGCACGGGATGTTAGTGTAAGGGTTTGGGCTTGCTCATACATTGCATTCACGATTTTCGGATGACAATGTCCCTGGTTTACTGCCGAATAAGCTGAAAGAAAATCAAAATATTTTTTTCCTTCAACATCCCACATGAATGGTCCTTCGCCTTTTGCCAAAACAACCGGCAATGGATGATAATTGTGAGCTCCGTATTTATCTTCAAGTTTGATTAAATCCTGAGAAGTTTTTCTGTCGATCATACTATCTAAATTTTAAACTGTTAAACGAATTTCAGGATGGCAAAATTATAATTTTAAATATCAATCCAAGGAAAATAAGAATAATTTTTTCGGTTAAGAAAATTGTAAAAAAAATATTTCTTTAAAATTGCTTTGGATATAAATATTTTTACATTTGCACCAGTTTATAAACACAAAATTATTATATTATGGCTTACGTAATAACAGATGATTGTACTGCATGTGGTACTTGTATTGATGAATGTCCGGTTGAAGCAATTACCGAAGGTGATATTTATGTAATTGATGCAGATATCTGCACAGATTGCGGCTCATGTGCTGATGTTTGTCCTGTTGAGGCAATTCATCCGGAAGAATAAGAAATTATTTAATTGAGAATAGAAAAGTCCCTTCCGGGACTTTTTTTATTTAAATTCTTTTTTAATGCCTGTAACCCATTTCTTAATTCGCTCTTCAGTGAGTTCAGGCTGTTTATCCTGATCTATAACAAGGCCGATAAATTGACCATCTTTCTCGGCTGCTGAATAATAATACTTGTATCCCTCGGTTGAACAAAATCCAACAATATTATCCTTCACCTGTATTCTGCAATACAAAGTTCCCAAACCATCAGCAAAACTTTCGGGATATTCAATTTGGTCACCAAGACCAAATAGAGCAATTTTTTTATCGGATAAATCCAGTTCAGCCAGGTCATCTATAAATGTTTCCCAGTCGTCCTGCATATCGCCGATTCCCCATGCAGATGTGCCAAAAATGAGATTTTCATATTTTAAGATATCAGAGGGATTTACATCTTTAATATTGTAAAGGTCAAGGCTTTTTGGATCAAATTCCTTTTGGATCATTTCTGCCACTTTTTTTGTTCTTCCGGTAGTGCTTCCATAGAACAAACCTATCTTCTTCATAGTTTAAGATTTAATATATTGATGCGGTTGCAAAATTAGTGAATTGAAAAATTTCAAATTACCTGGGGATCCTCCACGAAATACCCGCATTTAAAAAATATTTATCCACTTCTTGTGAAAGTCCGGTTCCTCCACTGATATCAATTTGTAAGTTGTGCAGCATGAGATAAGTCAGACCTGCATCTAACTTATGGTTTGGGTAATTACCGTTATCAAAATCACCATAGACTTCAGCAAACGACCAAAGTCGCTTTGTAATTTTAAATCCGAGATAAGCAGCATAAATAAAAAACCCATCTGCATTTTCTCCTCCATAGGCAAATCCAATATTATACCCCAAAGAGAAACGTTTGCTTAACGTATGTGAAAGTGCAAGTTTTCCGATGGGGTAACTAAATGTTGGGCTATAATTTTTACTGCCAAGATGCCTGAAAGTAATAGAAGCTGCAATTGCTATTTCCGGACGGATTCCCTTTTCTTCTATTACAGTGATTTTAAATCCTGCTGTTAATGGTCCCATACCGCTATATGTGGAGTCTTTCTGAGTTTCTTTCACATGTACGTTGGTGGATTCATAACTGCTGATTACCCGTACTTCAAAATGATTGAAAATACCATATCTCAGCATGGTTGATGCAATGCTCCATTGGTCTTGTATGTCTGTTTTATCGTTCCTCCTGGTATAAACAATTCCTGACTCAATCTGGAATGAACCTTTCGGAACAATGTAAGGAGATTCTGCTTGTGTCGGCCTGTCGGTTATTATATCCGGAATTGAGTCATTTTGGGCGGAAGTCGTTACAGGTAATAATATAAATAGAAAAAAACAGAACAGGATGAATTTTTTCATGTTGCTAAATTATATAAATAAAAGTAAACTAATTGCCATAACCACCATTCCTGTTATCAATCCATAAATCGAAAGATGATGCTCACCATATTCCCTTGCTGAAGGTAATAATTCATCCAGGGAAATAAAAACCATAATCCCGGCAACAGCAGCAAATAAAATTCCGAAAACAACAGGAGACATAAACGGCATCAAAATTAAGAATCCAACCAGGGCT
>JAIOTR010000333.1 GCA_021106665.1 Bacteroidales bacterium | reverse complement strand
TGATTACAAAATAGATATGATTTTGGAAGAAATTAATAGTGATACTTTAATTATTTATAATGGGAAAATAGAGCGTAGAGGAGGCGGTTCAATTGTTTATCCAAAATTTTCATTTGAAATAGATTTAGAAGAAGATGTACCGCTTGGCAATTTACCTACGGATGATGATTGGATATTGAATGCTAATTATATTGATAAAACCTTTATGCGTCATACACTTTCATACGATCTTTTCCGCGATATGCACTCAAATAACGAATCCTCAAAATATAAGTATGCCGAAGTTAATTTGAATGATTCTTACAATGGACTTTACGTACTAATGGAAAAGCTTGATAAGTCAAGCCTCGGTATAAATAAGCAGGATACCAATGCCGTTATCTTCAAAGAACCTCCTTTATTCAGGTTTGATATTGATTCATTTATACCACAGTCTCCAAACAATTTTTATCAGCAAATTTACCCGGATATAGATGACAGGGATATGACTGCTTTTATTGAAGATGTCAGGGAATTAATTATGAGTAGTAGTAATAGTACTTTCAGTGAAACAATAACTGACATTTTTGATATAGATAATATTATAGATTGGCATCTTCTACTTTTACTTTCCAATAATGGCGATGGAATACTGAAAAACTTTTATCTATATAAGATTGATTCAAGCACCCCTTTAAGGATAGCTCCGTGGGATTATGATCATTCTTTTGGGCGTGATGGTGATAATGAATTAAATCTGATCAGGCCATTAGATTTGGAAAGGTCTAATCTGATAAGCAGGCTATTGGAAATTGACTGGTATAAAACTGCGTTGAAAGAAAGATGGAATGAATTAAACAATCAAAATTTATTTACTCCGGGGGGGCTAAAAAGCAGAATCGATAATTTCCGAACAATCTTAGATGGCCTGGTTGAAAAAAACTTTGAGAAATGGCCTGTAAATGGCTATTGGTACTATGATGATAATAATTATGATGAAGAAATTGAAATTATGGAAATATATATTGACATGCGCCATGATCAATTAGATGAATATTTTGGCACTATTTAAATATTATCAATAACATTACTAATCTAAAATTTAAATTTATGAAAAGAGGTATTATTAGTTTAATAGTAATTGCAGTTATCATTTTAGCAGGTGTAACTTTAACCGCTTTTAATTCAGCACCGGGTGAGGGACCAAATCCGGAAGCCGGTGATGGATATGTGGTAGTAAAGGCTACTGAGATTTATGGTACGAAACCATCAAGTTTAGTTATTATTTATGAGGATGGCAACATTGAAGAAATCCAATTGAATAAATTGGATGCCAAAAAAATGGGAGTTAACCTTTTGATTATCCAAAACAAGCTGAATGAGATAAAGGGAAAAGGCTATAAGCTTGTTTCAAGTTTTGGTGGTAATTCGGATAATATAATTTGCAGTACATACATTTTCGAGAAGGAATAGAATCTCATTTTATGGAACGCAGATGACGCAGATGGAATAGATTAACGCAGATTAGAAATGGTATTATCTGTGAAGATCAGCAAAATCAGCGTTATCTGCGTTCTATTCAATATTAATTGTCAATAACAAGGATAAACCCTATCCCGTGGATGTTATTGATTTGAACGGTAGGGTCTTTCTTGAGGTACTTTCGTAATTTGGAAATAAAAACATCTAAGCTACGGCTGTTGAAGTAACTGTCGCTTTCCCACACTTCCCTTAGTATTTCTTCTTTTTTCAGAATTTTATTTGAATTGAGTGCCAAATACCTTAAAAGGTCAGCTTCTCTTATGGTAAGCCTCTTTGAATCATCCTCAAAGGACAGAAGCATGTTTTTATAATCAAAGATGTACTTGCCAATTTTGTAATCTTTAGGCGTTTTTTTGTCATTATGGGTGACCTTGCTTCTTTTCAGGAAAACTTCAATTTTAAAAACCAACTCTTCAATACTGAAAGGCTTTGTGATGTAATCATCGCCACCTGACACAAAACCTTCAATTCGATCTTCTTTCATTGATTTAGCCGAAAGAAAAATGATAGGAATATGCTCGTTTGTTTTCCTGATCTCCCTTGCAAGCGAAAAGCCATCCATCTTTGGCAGCATCACGTCAAGGATACACAGATCGAAGTTGTTTTTGTTGAAGGTTTTTAACGCCTCCTTTCCGTCTTTACAGAATGTGATGTCGTAGCCCTTTAACTCCAGGTTATCTTTGGTTACATAGCTCAAGTAAAGATCATCCTCAACGTATAATATTTTTGGCTTGTTCTGCTTCATTTTTGATTAGTTTGTGTTGGGATGATTATTTTAAAGGAACTGCCTTTTCCTGGCGAACTTTCAATTTCCATTTTCCACTTATGAGCATTAATAATGTTTTTAATATAGTTGAGACCAATCCCGAAACCTTTTACATTATGAACATTACCGACAGGCACACGGAAAAACTTATCAAATATTTTGTTGATGTATTTCTTCTCAATGCCAATACCATTGTCCTTGATTTCTACAGTGACGTTGTTTTGATTGTTTGTTGTACTGATATTTACAATTGGATTGTCTCTGCTGTATTTAATGGCATTATCCACAAGGTTGTAAATGACATTGTTCAAATGCAGTTTATCGGCAAAAACTTTATTTATATCTGCATTAAATTCCAGGTTTATCTCACCCTTTAAATCTTCAATATTCAATTTGAAATTTTTAGCTACAGAATGGATTAACTGATGCAGGTCAATTTCTTCGAGTTTAAGATTTAGTTTGTTTTTTTCGATCCTGGCTACTTGCAGTACTTTTTCAATCTGGTTTTCCAACCTTCTGTTCTGGTCAGAAATAATGGCAGCATAGTTTGCAAGGCGGTTCGGGTCATTTGCAATTTCAGGATCGCTCAAAACCTTTGCTGATATACCAATGGTAGAAATGGGTGTTTTGAATTCGTGGGTCATATTATTGATAAAATCTTTCTGGATCTCTGATAATCTTTTTTGTCGGAAAATAATGAAAATGGCGTATGCAAAGAAAACAACGGCCATAAAAAGTACAAAGGAAGAAAACATCCAGATGTTCATGGTGTTTAAAATGTACAAGCTCTTGGAAGGAAACATAATACCGAAGTAATAGGTGAATTCATCGTATTTCTGGAATTTACGGATTTTATTCTGCTCTTCTTCTGCCGGATTGATATAATGACCAAAAACCATATTATCTGTTTCACAGTCATAAATGGCATACTCGTAGTCAATTTGAATATTGCTGTATTCAAACTCCGTTTTTAAATAGTGTTCTAGGATGCTGGCATCTATAATGTCATTTATATCAACAATAAAATACCTGGATGATATCTGCCTGACCGGATTTTCATTTGGAAGTTCATTACCGTTGAATTCAAGAATTTTTTCAGCAACATTGTAAAGGGCAATTTCAACAGTATGGTTGAACTGTTGTTCAACCAGATCAAAAGATTTGCTGATCCAGTAGAGTTGGAGAACAATGATCCCAATAACAGAAATGGAACCAAGAATAACTGCTATTCTTATTTGGTTGCTTTTCACGGAATAAAATTACTAAAAAGTTTGGAGTTAGGTGAAAAGACTTGGCAAGTCGAAGAAGATTAATGCGCTGGCGACTTGCCCAGTCAAGGGGTGCGATTATCAACAAACCAAATCACTAACCCTTGTCTTCAGCCTCGACTTGGTGTTTTATATGATCTCACTCATACTTGATCACATCCACAGGATTGGTCATGGCTGTTTTGATGGTCTGTGCGATAACAGTTAACTGTGCAAATAATAAAACTACGATCCCGGTAAGAATAAACCAGTAAATCTGGATATTAATGCGATAGGCAAAGTGGTCAAGCCAGTTATTCATGGTTAACCAGGCAATGGGAGTAGCAATTATAAATGCAATAAAAATCAGTTTCAGGAAGTCCCTGGATAAAAGGTAAACAATCGATCGGACCGAGGCTCCCAATAGTTTCCTGATTCCAATATCTTTCGAAAACTGTTCGGTGATAAATGATGACAGGCCAAACAATCCAAGCAAGGAAATAAAAATTGAAAGAATGGCAAAATAACCGATGATGCTTTGAAGCTGGTCATCCGATTCGTACATTTCGTTAATCATGTCCTCAAGGTAGTCGTACTTGAATGGCTCATTGGGATTCAATTTCTGCCAGAGATTATCAATAGACGAAAAAGTTTCTTCCTTGTTTTTTGGATTCATTCTTATGGATAATAAATCGCCTGGTTGATTTTCCAGTAAAAATACAATTGGCCCAATCTCTTCACGCAAGGATGAGAAATTAAAATCTTCAACAACACCAATTACTTTATATATATTGGTTTCATACGATCGTTGATGAATTTCCTTGCCAAGTGCATTTTCATTCCATCCCAGCTTTTTAGCAGCCATCCAATTAATGATGATCCCCTGTTCTTTATCTGTACCAAATTTTTTACTAAAATTCCTGCCTTTGACAATTTTCATTCCCATCAGGTCGATAAAATTATAATCGATATGGATGAAACTCATTAACTGCTCTTCCATCTTCTCCTTTCCTTCCACCAGGAAAACATCCATGTAGCTTCCTCCTCCCGGGACATTATTTGAAGTGGTCACATTATAAATATTTGGGTTCTGAAGCAGCTTGTCCTTGAAAACCTGCATTTCTTTTTTAAAGGTAGTATCTGTGGCCCTGACCACCATCACATTCTTTTTATTGAATCCCAGATCCTGGTTTTTGATAAAATTCATTTGCCTGTGAACGATGATGGTCCCTGCAATCATGGTGATGGAAATAGTAAACTGAAATACAATGAGTAATTTCCTGAGGATTCCACTCTTTTTTCCTGTACTGACCACTCCTTTTAAAACAATCACTGGCCTGAAAGATGATAAATAAAATGCGGGATATGTGCCTGATAATATTCCGATCAGAATTGTTACCAGCAAAAGAACCAGGTAGGCGAAAGGATTTGTAAATATTTCAAACGATAATGATTTATCAGAAGCAGTATTAAAAAATGGCAACATCGCTTCGACAATTACAATTGATAAAATAAATGAAATGAGCGATAGAATAATTGATTCACCAATGAGTGACCTGGAAAGTTTTGCCTTATATGCCCCTATTACTTTACGTATTCCCACCTCTTTTGCTTTATGGGAGGATCGGGCTGTAGCAAGGTTCATATAGTTGATGGCTGCGATTAAAAGAATAAAAACAGCAATAATGGAAATGATATAGACGGCATTAATATCTCCCGTTGGTAAATCCCAACCCAAATCTGAATACAGATGAATCTTGTCAAGCCCTGTTGTAAGCAGTTTAAATGTACCATTCAATTTTTTACTGATAGGTTTTATATGAACATCATGAAAAGCGGGAAATTTCTCGTGAACACTCTCAATGGATGAATTTTCTTTTAATAATACATACGTAAACAACCTGATGGCCCAGAAATGAATGGTGCTCAATTCTTGGTACATTTTTTCACCAATAATTTTGCTGTACGAATCAATTGAAATAAGCCCGTTGAATCTCAGGTGTGAATTTTCAGGTACGTCTTTAATGATGGCTGTAACTTTACAATCAAGAACATTGCTTAGGTTTATTACTTTGCCCAATGGATCTTCATCACCAAAGTATTTTTTGGAAATGCTTTCTGTAAGCACAATGGTGTTAGGCTGAGTTAAAGCTATTTCAGGGTTACCCTGGATAAACTTATGTGTGAAAATTTTAAAAACACTTGAATCCGTATAATATAATAGGTCTTCGTAGAATTGTTTGTCTTTATAGGATAGGAAACTTTTTTCAATCTCCCTGAATCTAACAAACGCTTCAATTTCCGGAAATTCTTTTTTAAATGTGGGACCAATGGCGAAAGAAGATTTTGATACTTGTTGGTGCTTATCGGAAATGGTAATGTCGGATTCAAGTCTGTAAATTCTTTTATACTTCTTGTGGTGTTTGTCATACGATAGTTCATCCTGTACATATAGAAAGATAAATGTAAAACATGACAGCCCAATGGCCAGCCCAAGAATATTAATGGTTGTATAAAGCCGGTTATGAGTAAAATTTCGTAAAACTGTCTTGAAAAAATACATCCTGATATATATTCCTTATTTCTTTTGCACAAACTATTCCAATTGAAAAAAGAATGATGAAAAGTCCACTATAACAGGCTTTTAAATGTTCTGCTTCTGTTAGGGTATTGTTTATTTTGTTCAGTTAAGAACAGGAGTTGTTCAGATGCGAACATATACTTAAAAGTGTAATAGAAAAGATAATTTATTACAATTCCGGTTCTTCTCTGATATTTAACAATTCGTCATTATTTTAAATGCATTTCATCCTTTATTATTTTTTTGTAGGTGAGTAGCGCAATAGTTTCGCAGCAAATCTTTAAACTTTAAAAAAATGACTAAAATCTTTTTAATTTCTTCGACTCTGATAAGTTTTGCTTTTTTGCATTCTTATGGACAGGACACAATCCCTAATCATGGGTTTGAGCAATGGATTACTCCCATTAATCCAACGCACTGGGAAAGTACCAATATTATGCTGCCTCCCGGTACAATTAATTGCTACCAAACTACAAATAGTTTCGAGGGGGAATACGCACTACAACTGAAAACCATTGATTTATCAGGAACGCCGGTTCCTGGAGTAGTTACATTAGGAACTATTGATTATTATATTTCCTATGGCGGTGTTCCTTTTTCTGAAAGGCCTGTGGCCTTGAAAGGTTATTTGAGACATCCATCATCTGGTGATGAAATATTGATTGGTATCGAATTCTTCAAAAATGGAAACATGATAGGGGGCGGACTTTTTACCACAAGTGATTCTATTCCTGAATTTACAGAATTTATTGTTCCATTAGACTATACTTCAAATGAATATCCTGACACTTTAAACATCACTATTTTGACTGATCCATATGTGATGGGTAGTAGTTTGTTGGTTGATGCGTTGGAATTTGAGTTTGAAACAACAGGTGTAAGTTTCCTGAATGAAAATAATCAGGAAATAAGATGTTTTCCAAATCCATCAAATGGAATAGTCAATATTGAATTCCCCGAGTATTCAGATTATACAATTAAAGTTTTAAACCTGAATGGAGAGGTACTCATTAAAAAAGAAATTCATTCAGACATTTGTCCTTTAAATCTTGAAGCCTTGAATCCGGGAATGTATATTATTAGAACAGATGGGAATAATATTATATATTCTGACAAAGTAATTATAAGGTAAAGAACAGCACAATATTTAAATGAAAAAGCCCGGAATTGAAATCCCGGGCTTTTTATGATATAAATCTTTGATCTAATGCTGAACGACAAATTTACCGGTTTTTAACTCGCTTGAACCGTTTGCCAGTTTGTAGAAATAGAATCCTTCTTCCAGGTTGCCGGTATTAACTTGCAGTGTACCCGAATTATTGGTGAGATTAATTTCCCTTACCAATGAACCAACGAGAGAGTAAATCTTAATGCTCGTGTTCCCCAGCGCTGAGAAATCATAATTAAACTTAACAAAATTATTTGCCGGATTGGGGTACGGATCAGATATACTAAAATTAGCTGCCAGGTTTTCACCATAACCTATTGTTTCAGTGGCAAAGAATACTGTAACCATAATTGAATCATTGATGTTGTTGGCATCAAAGAACACATAAGAAATGGATGATTCACCCGGATTGCTCCAGGGATTGTAATGTCCTGAGAAATCATCAGTATGTGTTATTCCAGGGCCTATATTTACAGAATAAGGCGAAACATAAACAAATGGTGCAAAACATAAGCCCGCCCAGCAAAATGTATTTTCAGAACCAGCGATAAGGTAATTCTCAACCTTCTTTACCAAAACATCCAGAGCAGTTGAGCCGTTGTTTGTTACATCAAGTTCAATGATCATTTCGGTACTATTGGCCGGACCTGTAATGGTTAGCTCTTCATTCGGTTCCAAAACAGTTCCTTCGTGTGAAAGACTTAAACTTTGAGCAAATGTAAAAACAGTTGCACAAACGAGTAGGACTGACATTATTGCTTTATTTCTCATTATTTTGTTTTTAATATTGATTTTTCAATCCGCAAAGTTAATATTTCTAAAATAATTAACCATATAAATAATTGAATATTTTAGTGCTATTTGTATTTAATTTAAATTGATAACTTTTTCATTAATAATTAATGTAACAAACCAACATGTTGTATTTTTAAAGCCATATTGAGCACTATAAAATAACTTATCAAAATGAAAATTAGTATCTTCTCTCTTATCCTTTTATTTATTACTCTTTCGTGTGGTAATGCTAATAGACAAAGTAAAAACAGTACAGTTGCATCAGCACAAATCAACCAATTAACTAATACGGAAATTGAACAGGGTTGGATTCTATTATTTGATGGAAAAACGACAAAAGGATGGAGAAATTTCAAACAGGAAACCGTAAATGAAGGGTGGATAGTAGAAGAAGGGGATCTAGTTGCCCTTGGTATTGGTGGTGATCTGGGTGGAGATATCATCACTGAGGATCAATTTGAAGATTTTGAATTGTACCTTGAGTGGGCTATTTCGGAAGGGGGAAATAGTGGAATTTTCTTTAGAGTTTTGGAAGAAAATTATTCAACAGTTTATGCAACCGGCCCTGAATATCAGCTGATCGATGATGAAGGTTATCCTGACCCGCTAGAAGAATGGCAAAAATCAGGGGCAAATTATGCCATGCATAATGCAGCAGATAAACAACTAAAGCCGGTTGGTGATTTTAATTCCAGCAGGATAAAAGTGAAGGATGGTTTGGTAGAACATTGGCTAAATGGTGTAAAAATCCTGGAGTACGAATTATGGAAAGACGACTGGAAGGAACGTGTTCAGAATAGCAAGTGGAAGGATCATCCTGGCTATGGTTTGGCAAGAAAAGGGCATATTGGTTTGCAGGATCATGGTAGTGTTGTGAAATTCAGGAATATTAAAATCAGGGATTTGACAGATACAGGCAATTCATTATTTAACGGTGAAAATCTGGAGGGATGGAAAATCCACGGTACTGAAAAATGGTATGT
>JAIOTR010000139.1 GCA_021106665.1 Bacteroidales bacterium | reverse complement strand
TTAAACTTAAAACCAATAGTTATTACTTCGGTGGGTTCATCCAACTTTGGCGCAAATGATCCCTTTTTTACCTGGCTTGATATGGAAGATATATTGTACAAATCAAATATATTTCATAGCAAATCAGTAGCTGCTTCCATTGGTGGAGGTTCCGACCTTGGACGTGGGTTAAGCCCTGAAGGACGGGATTTGATCATAAGCGCCATAGAGAGGAATAATATTGAATTTGTCAATGAAAAGCATCTTGAAGAAAGTATTGCCAGAAGATTGGAAATTTATGAAGAAGCCAGTCAGGGTAAGCCGATAAAAGCATTTATTAATATTGGCGGTGGAATTGCCAGTTTGGGTAATACCATAAACGGGAAACTTATCCCTCCCGGTCTGACAGAATTTTTACCCATGAGAAACTATCCGGTTCGTGGTGTTATAATCCAAATGGGCCAAAAAGAGATTCCCATTATCCATTTATTGAATGTAAGTCAATTAACTGAAAAATTTGGATTGCCTGATAGTCCGGTTCCCCTGCCTGAACCGGGAGAAGGTGGTATATTTGTGCAAAAAAAATATAATGTAGTTGTAACGGCAATAGCAACATTATTTCTGGTTATAGTAATTGTATTTGTTTATTTCAGAGAGCGAAAACATCATCGTTTAGGTGCAGATGTGGTTCCCTTACCTAAAAGTCAAAAACCAATTGAACAAGAGAATGATGATATACCGGTGTTATAATATTGTATTGAAAAATTAATAAAATGATTAAATCAAAAACAAAGAGGTAATGAAAAAGATTCAATTAATCCTTCTCATATTAATTTTGTGTGTTTCCGGTGTTAAGAGCCAGTCCGGAAGTAAATCTACCTACTTGAAACCAACAAATTTTCAAAAGAGAGTTACGACTATCATTTCTGGTAAAACCAGGTATTATTATTCCTTGAGTTCAGAGAAAGCATCTGTAATAAACATAAAGGGTCCGGGAAAGTTAAGGGCAATGACACGAGGACGGTTTATACCGGAGCAACAGGAGGGTAAGATAAAATATGAGCTATTTTATGCTGTAGATGGGGGAGAAGAAGAAAGCATCAAAATGAGTGGTATTGAACGCTCTAATAAAGCAACATATCTAAAAGGAACTTTGGGTGTACCAGGTCAACTTGAAGATTTTGAAATTGAGCTGGGGCGTGGCCATCATACCATAGAATTTAAGCTAAAGGACAATCAAATTCCAGTTGCAGTTCGATATAGTTTTACACCAACTAAGGCTAAAAAACAGGAGTGGATAGCATTTTCTCCCATACAGCCTTCTGAACCGGTTGATTTAATTTCGAGGGAAACAACCGTTGGGTATTATCGTTTTTCCATTAAAAAACCCTTGAAAGTTCAAATAAATGGACCAACGGAATTGCGTGTATTGATCAGGATTGAAAATCATTATCAAATGAAAGGCAGAATACTTTACAGGGTTCAAATAAAAGAAAATGGTGAAGTTAAAAATACATACCAGTTAAGCAGCAGGCGTTCAGAAGTTGCGGTATATAAGGATGATAAAGATTTAATCCCGGGAAAAGCATGCGAATTTGTTATTGATGTGCCTAAAGGAAGACATACCTATGAAATTGTCCCTTTAGATAAAGATAAAAATACTGTGCTGGGTCGCTTTTTGATACCAGAGAAAGATGTGAAATTGATACATTAAAGTCTTCTGCTTATTTGAAAATTAATAATCACCGAATGAAAAATATTAAATCAAAATATTATTTCTTCCCTATAAAACTAAGTTTGATCTTGTTGACCCTTATTTTATTGGGTTCAACTGATATTGTGTTTTCTCAGGAAAGTAAGAAGAAGAAAAAGAAAAAAATAGGTTTGGTACTTAAAGTTGGCCTTGCCATGACTTATGATAATAATATTTTAAAATATTCCGATAAATACTTAGACAGGTTTATGAAAGGCCAGGATGAAGGCCGATTTCATATAGATACATACGACGATTTAATTATTAATCCATCTATAGAAGGAATCTACACTTTTAATATTTTCAAAAAAGTAAAGACCAGGATAAACGCAAGTATCAGTCCTAAATTTTATTCAGTCAACGGTGTTAAGAATTGGTACAATTGGGGAATAGGATTTCAGCAATATATTACAAAAAAGGCCAGCATTAAAATTCTATACAGTTTCATACCTGAGTTTTATGTTCGCCATTTTCGCGATGAGCAGTGGATTGATGTTGTTGGTTATGTTCCTGAAGCATTTACTCCTTATGCATTTTCAAAGGACAATTTTGGTATTTATGCACAAAACACTTTTTTCAAAAGAACACGTGTCAGACTATCTCTTTATCATGCAAGGTATTATCACAATAAATCTTATACAGAATATGACAGTAAAGACTGGCTTTATGGTATAAATATTTACCAGGGGATAGGAAAAAAATTCAGAGTTGATTTCGCCTATCAGTTTGTTACTTCTGATGCGAAAGGGTATGATGCATCTGTTGAAACACCTGAAACGACAAATGGGCCAGATGCAACTTTTGAAGAAGACAGGTTTACTTTTGGATTTTATTGGAATCTGCCAAAATTGAAAAAGCGTCGTAATAACCTGGATGTTGATTTTGCAATGTTATACCGATATTATTCATCCCCTCATTCACCGTTAATTGACCCTTTGCATGTCGGACGGGTGGATAAAAATTATCGCGTTTTTGTTACCTATAACATAAATGTAACAAAACCTTTGAAATTATCTCTCTTTTACAACTGGTTCATGAGGGATACTGACACAAAAGCCAAGATTAATAGTATATATGTGTCAAATGAAAAAGATTACCGTCAAGATCGGATTGGATTTAAACTAGTTTATAGCTTTAAAATGTAAAAAGAGATAATCTTACGTTTTTGCTAATTGTAATAAAATTAAAAATAAGGATATAAAAGATGAAAAAGTTAAAATTGTTTGTATTGTTGCTGTTAGGTACAAGTTTATTTATTGGTTGTGGAAAACCAACTACCCCGGAACAAATTGAATTACCGAATGTTTCGGGCGGGTATAAAATTGTTAAAAAGTTTCAGTCTCCGGGATATTCACAGGATGTATTGAAAAAGGACAATTTGTTATACATGGCACAAGGTGAAGGTGGTTTACTAATTGTTGATGTTACAGATCCGGAAGAGCCACAGACTCTATCAGTAACCACTGAAAATGTTCGGGGTTATTCCACTAAGATAGCCATGATAGACAGTGTGGTATATTTAACGGCCGGTTCATTTGGTGTATCTGTTGTCAATGTTATTGATCCGGTTGAGCCAATACCATCCGTTGAGAATTTTAATGTGAAACCTGCCAAAAGTTTGCACATCATGGATCAATATATGTTCACTGCCGTGAGCGAACAGGGTGTGAAAGTTGCCAGTCTTAATAGTCCAAATCCAATTTATCCTGAAGTTCGGGGAACTATATACACTTCTGGGTATGCTCAAGGAATAACCTCCACAACTGACAGTACCTTATTATTTGTAGCCTGTGGCGAAATGGGATTATCTATTTATGATATTTCTAATTTTGAAAATGGGTATGGAATATATCCGCGCGTTGGTTGGTCAGATACTCCCGGTTATGCAGAAGATGTGATTATCAGGCAGAGTGATTCAATTGCATATTTGGCTTGTGGTACGGCCGGGCTGCAAATCCTAAGTTATTCAAGAACTACTGATACTACTTTGGCCGTAAATATTGTTGGAAGCTATGATGGTGGCGGTTATGCCAAAGAGTTGATGTATGCTAATGAAAAGATATATATGACTGCTGAGATGAGAGGCTTACAAATTATTGATGTGGCCGATGTTGCCAGTCCTTATCTGATAGGTGAGGTTGATACAGAATTTGCTTTGGGAGTGGATGCGGATGAGGATTATATTTATGTGGCTGATGAGGATGAAGGATTAATTATCATTTCTATTCCAGATTAATATTTGTTGGTAGTCTATTTTAAAAGGGAAAAATTATCAAGTCTCCGGTTAAAGAAGAAAAATCAGTCATCAGCGCACCAAAGAAAAAACAACGCTTTGATTATATTGACCAGTTTCGTGGCTTTGTTGGAATCTTAATGCTTGTAGGACATTCTTCCTACTATCTTAATTCTATCTGGCATCAGCTTGATCCATTTGATCCAGTTTTTCCAAGTTGGGGTCAATTTGCACTCCGGTATGCTGGTTATCTCTGCGCTCCTGGATTTCTGATGATGGCCGGTGCAATGGTTTGGTGGTCTTATCAACGAAGGATTAAAAAAGCATCAGATTGGTCAGTACGCTGGTATTTAATTCAACGAGGTCTTTTTCTCGTTGTTGCTCAAATGACCTGGGTGAATTCATCCTGGGGCGGTTTCCGAACATTTAATCCCTGGCATTTTGGAATCATTGCATGTATCGGTTTATCTATGATCTTGCTAGTGTTCATAATAAAATTGCGGTGGCAATTCAGATTGGCTATTGGTTTGGCCATTTTGGTAATTCACCCTTTTTTGCTGAATTTTCAATATGACACGGAAAACATTCTTGAGCAGGTTTTAATGCAGACATTCATTGATTCGGGTGATTTTAATAAATATCCGGTTTTGCCCTGGTTTGCTTTGGCAATATTGGGATCGGTGATGGCAACAGGATGGCTCAGCATATGGAAAACAGACAAAAAACGAATGTTAATGAGTCTCGGTATAGCTGCAACAGCTTTTCTGTTAGCAATAGTTATACGAATGGGCCGTGGTTATGGCAACATCTCTCCTTTTTCCGAATTTGGATCATGGTCATTTTTATTAGATCAGAAATACCCGCCCAGCCTGTTTATGAACCTTTGGTTTTTTGCCTCCGTTGTTTTAGGAGTTAGTTTATTCATTGCAATAGGTAAACTATCTCCTAAACTTTTGATGGTATTTAGTATTCCAGGGAAAGTACCCTTATTTTTCTATGCTGTACATCTTGCAATTTTGGGCATTTTTGTGAAACGTTTAAATATTTTTTATAGAGAAGGTGAAGTATTGGAATCATTATTAGGAGTAGTTATAATGTTGGTTGTAATGCTTCCGCTCTGCAAATGGTTTTTTGGTGTGAAACGAAGAAGTAAGAATTATTTCATTCAAATGATTTAAAGGGATATGCATAAAAATGACGATTCTAAATAAAATATCATTATCCCTCATTATAGTAGTCTTCTTGCTAGGATTTGGATGTACAAGTCGCATAGAAACACCAATAATGGATGAAAATTCAACATTAATTTACCCTCCAAAAAATGCTGATGATGTTTCTGTAAAAATCACGTTTTGCAGAAAAATCGATAAAAAGACCGGAAACCTGGTTGGAGAAGGGACAATATTCACAATTACAAATAAAAGTAAAATACAGGCGGTTGTAGAATTTGAAAACCTTTTTAATAATGGAAAAGATAAATTGATGTTCCATTTAGATTGGGTTGGACCGGATGATAAATCAATATTTTTGAAGCGGATTTTACTTTCTCCTGATGATTCTTTATCAATAATAAAAGGTTCCATATCTGTTTCTGCCGAAACCAGGGAACCCGGGAAATACAAATTGAAGATCTATTATTTCAGGGAGTTGATTGCGGAAAAGAGTTTTGAGCTGTCTCCACAGCCTCAACTTAAAGAATTGATTGAAAAAGGATTTTCTATCGCCATCACACTTTGTAGAAGTGTTGAAAAAAAATCCGGTGAAAGAATCGGCGTGGATTCAATCTTTATGATTAAGGGGAAAAGTAAAGTCAGAGCATATTACGATTTGCCTGGACTGGTTGATTTGGGAAGCAGAGAGCTTTTATTTTATTTCGATTGGATTGACCAGAATGACTCTTCTTTTTACAAGAAACAAATTGTTATAGATGCTGAAGACACTACTTCCTATTTTGGCAGCTCTATTTCCATTAGACCAGGTAAGCGTGAACCTGGAAATTATACATTACAGTTATACCTTTTCAATGAACTGCTTGCTGAGAAGAAATTTGAATTGATCCCTGAACCAGAAGAGATTCCAATAAATTTAAATGCGAAGATTACACTGTATCGAAAATTGGACAAAAAAACCGGTAAACGAGTTGATGAAGGGGCAATTTTTACACTTAAGAATAAAAGGAAGGTACGTGCCTTAATTGATATACTGAACCGTTCCGAGTACATTGATCGGGAATTAAAACTCCAACTCGAGTGGATCGGGCCAAACGGCAAATCTTTTTACAAGAAAAAAATTGTTTTTGCTCCTGGTGATCCAATTTCTGTGATTAATAGCTCAATTTCAATCTCACCTGATAAAAGACAAGCCGGAGAATATAGCTTTAGATTATTTCTTTTTAAAGAGTTGATTGCTGAAAAGAAATTTGAACTTCGATTATAGTTACTGTTGGCTATGGTTTAGGTATTCTGAGAAAATAGTTGTATTTTCGCAAAAACAATAATC
>JAIOTR010000522.1 GCA_021106665.1 Bacteroidales bacterium | reverse complement strand
TTATAGTTTATTGCTTTTGCATAATCAACAACTTGTAACTTTAATTTGAAATCATTCATAGCTTTAGTTTTATTCATTTTTTATTACCCTTCTTAATTGTTAGAGTTCTTCAAATTTCCCCAAAATAATACTCCTCAAATTTTTTGATTTGGGAATTTATCTTTTTCATTCTGAAATGGTAAAATTCCATAATGAAATTCCAAATTGAAAATCAAATTTCATATCATTTTACTAAATTATATTTTTAATTCAGTTCCTGATGAAATATTGCAATTAACGGTATGATGTGGCATTTTTTGTATATACTTTTAAATATTAAGCTTTATAATAAAGATTGCCATTATTTAGTAAAAATCAGAAAGATAATAAAAGATTTTCTAATCAAACTATAGTAAATAGTACAAATATTATTCCAGTTTACCATTGATTCAAAAAAAAGAAGGCGCATTAAACAAAAAGAATTATCCTGGATAGCAGATGTTTATAAGGCAGGTTTTTATATAGAAGCAGAAGGCAAAAATTTCCGTTAGACTATTTATGTCAAAATATTTCTATTGACTTTGAAAAACAATTTATTTTTTAACATCTTTTTTCTCTCCTTTAATCTGAATTATTCAAGAATTTTACTTAAAGTGCGGTTAACTTATTGTAACTATGGTTGTTAAGCGGATATGCAAAATCAAACTCAGTTTGATATGCCGAATTTAAATTCATGCACCATTCAGGTTATCCCGCTTCCTTCAAAAATATAATGAATAATGCGGGTTAAATTCATTTCCAAGCAAGTGTACTCCACCTTCAAGGTGGGGTACACTTTTGTTGCTAAACCCAATACTCCTCCCGAATCCCCTCCATCAACTGACCCGAAAAATTCCTAAATTCTTCAATCGATTTAAAACGGGACTTGATAATATCACTTCTCGGCAAAGTGCCTTTTCTTACTCCGATTAAATCCAAATAACTGGAAAACTCCCAATCTTCTAATTTATCAACTAAATCGCTTCTTACAGGATTTTGATGAATATAAGTCATCACTGCCAGCAAATAGCTCTCATCGTAAATTAATTTTGCCTTTGTGTGCTGCTGAAATAAATTTCCATGGCGGTTGTACTTCTTATTGATCGCCTTGCTGTATGAACTGAGCAATATGCCGATATTTTTCTTAACCTGAAAAACATTTTCTGATTTGATGAAAATTAAAAAGTGAAAATGTGTGGGCATTAAGCAGTAGGCATAAGTATCAATCAGCGATTCTAAATAGTGACGATATTTTTTGAGAAAGTAAAAATAATTTTCTGTTGATTTGAACAAAAGTTCGTTATTGTTCGTGCGGTTGTATAAATGGTAATATTGGAAAGGGTGGAGTTCCATTTGGTTGTTCCTTTTTTTGATCTTAAAGTAGAGTGTACCCCACCTTTAAGGTGGAGTACACTTAGTGAACATACAAACCCTTTTGCATTTTAAACCCTGAAGGGGGATCTAAAGAATGTCGCTATTGGATGCTTTTGGTTTTATACCCATGTGAAGCTCTCCATCAATAACCCTTAGAGGACCTTCTGAGAAAATTCTTTGAACAGTATTAATGAGCTTGTTGTCAGAATGACTAGGTTCGAATGGGTGTTCAGGATTCCAATATAATTGATATTGATGAAACACAGTTTTTCCTCCCATTGATTCTGAGGTTACAGGTCCAGGAACAAAATAACTCTTATCTTCTTGACTAGTCGCAGCTGTTTGCTCTGGCCATGTTACTATCATCACTCCAGCATCTAGATTGCCATCCTTATCAAAATCATATGCTTTATATCCGAACCAAGGTGATCCTTTTGCAGGATGAGCCCATATATGTCCGTCAGCAGGTCTCTTGAAGCCATTAACTATCTTATACGGCAAAGTATCCTGATCAGTTGCAATAATAATTTCAGGCTTATGACCTTCCTGATTGAATAAAGGTAGTAACAGTTCTTCTAACTGTTGTGCAACCTGTACTTGTTGTTCTGGCGTATAAGATGAATACAAAGTAGGATATGCTGCTTCTACTTGTCCTTTTGCAATAAAAATCTTCATAGGTTTATTCTCATTATCAAAACTCTTCCAACCCCAATAATCTGCCCCATTTTGAGGATTAGTCACTCCTGGTCCAACAAAATCATCCCGGTACACCTCAGGACTGATTACTTGATCAGCCGGAACACCTTCACTAATCCCATTAAAATTAGTAACAGGGAAATTGATTACTAAGTCATAATCATCTGTTAAAGGCATTTTTCTGTGTTTTGTTACAAAACTATTAACGCTGTCATTCTTTACAGAGTACGTGCTGAACCTTCCAGAATCCTGAGGAGCTACAGCAACATCAATTAAGCCAGACGGATCGCTTAAAAACTGCTGATTTCCAATGATTAAACCACCATCAAGCTTTTCTCCTGTAACATCAATTATCCTACCTGTAAAATTAGTCATCTTCTCAACTTCGGCAGTGGTATTAACAGGATAAACAATGTTGCCCTTAACAGCCACAACCTGCATACCATAAGAACCTGCAGCAGTCTTACCGGCAGTTGCAGTATTACCATCAAATTGAATAGATGTTGGCAACACATAATATGTTGTGTCAGGATCTTCTCCCTGGAAATAAGCGATTGGATTAGGAAGATTAACAGGAACACCTTCTTGGAAATCAAACTGGGAAGGAACAGTATTACTAAGATGCCGATCAACAATCTGATTAAGCGTTGTATCTTGCGTTACACCAATCCTTACAT
>JAIOTR010000164.1 GCA_021106665.1 Bacteroidales bacterium | reverse complement strand
ATTCTAAACAGAAGTACGGGTAAACAAGAAGAAATAGTTGAAGAGCATTTCCAGATTGGGAAATACAGGTTTGAATATCCTATCAGAACAGTATTTTTCGATAATGATTCCGTTAAACTCTCACCCAAAGAAGCAGAGCTTTTAAAGTTGTTGTGCCAACATAAGAATAACATTCTTTCCCGTGCCCTTGCCCTGGAATCCATCTGGGGACAAGAAACCTATTTCACCAAACGCAGCATGGATGTATTTGTTACCAAACTCAGGAAATACCTTAAAGACGATCCTTCCATTGAGATCATTAATATTCATGGGGAGGGTTTTCGGTTTATTGTACCTGATTAACTTTGTAAAGGTATATCAAAAGTAACCATTGTCCCAGTCGGATTTCCTATATCGTCTTTTAAATCAGTAATGTTAAGACTGATCTGATTTTTAAACTTTTTGTTCAAAACATGAATGCGCTCTTGAGTAATATTAGTTGACAAAGAACGATGATCCTTATCCTGCTCACGCATAATCCTCTTCGCCTCTACCCTTCCAACACCATCATCTTCCAATTCAAATCGAACTATACTATCTTTCTGGGCAAACCTTACTTTAATATGACCTTTGGTTTTCCTATGCTTGATTCCATGTTCAATGGCATTTTCTATAAAGGGTTGAGCCAGCATGGGTGGAATATGAATACTTTCGGGATCTAGCTGCTGATCTATTTCAAGATCATAGTCAAATTTTTCAGGAAACCTGATCCTTTGCAGTTCAAGATAATTTTCAATGGTTGCGATCTCTTCTTCCAAAGTGATAAATTCTTCTATGGAACTATCCAGGATATTCCTCACAAGCCTCGAGAAGCGTGAAAGATATTTGCTGGCTGTTATAGGTTCTTCATTGATAATGGAATTTTGAATGCTGGCCAGTGAGTTAAAAATAAAATGGGGATTCATCTGTGAGCGGAAAAGCTTTTGCTGCAAAATCAAATTTTGTTGTTGATTGCGGAGTTTATTCTGGCGAATTAAGACAATTGCCAGTATAACAATTAATATAACCAGCCCAACAAGGCCAACTAAAATGATCCTGGATTGATTTAGCTGGGTGTCTTTGAATTCGTTTTCCTTTGATAAATAATCAATCTGCTGATCTTTTCTGTCGGATTCATATCTTGTTTGGATTTCCACTGTTTCACGTTCTCTCTGCAATTTATACAAGGTGTCTTTCGCTTTTGAATATGCAATATGATATTTGAGAGCCTCAGCAGTCTTATTTTGTTTGGTATTGAGAAGGTATAATAGTTTGTACATTGATCTACCGTCACCCCACATCATTTCTTTTAGTTTTACAGGAGGTATTGGGAAATATAATTCAAGGCCATAGTTAGCAATATGTTTCAATGAGTCATATCTGTACCATGATTCTTTTGTTAACATCTCATTAAAGATATGTTCAGATTTCTGTAAATACTTTTTAGCCACAGTTAATTGATTATTTCTATAATAAATATATCCCAGGCCCCAGGATGTACTCAATGCCCAATATAAAAATCCTCTTTTTTCATAAAACTCATAAGCATTTTGCAGATAATAAAGTGCTGAATCAATTTTTCCTTCCGAATAATAAAGCCATCCCAATGAGATTGTATTACGATATTTTAGTGTCTTCATATTTAGGCTTTCATCAGGATAGGCCAATGCTTTAAAAAAATAAACTTTTGCGCTGTCAGGTTCATCTACATCTGAATAACTAAAACCTACAGACCAGGCAGTTAACATCAATTCGATATTTGGGAAGTTATTTCTTTTTGAAAGAGCATGGGTTTTTAAATTTAACTCCAGCGCTTTATCGTACATTCCCATCCAGCTATAAGTTTCAACAAGGCCTCCATATATAGTTATAGTATCTCTTGCATTACCAACCGTAGTACCCTCATCTGTACGTTTCCTGAAAATATCCAATGCCATATAGGCATATTCAATTGTTTTTTCATAATTACTGGCGAAATAATGGGTTTTGGCAATCTCATAACATATCCAACCAGCAGTGTGTGTTTCATCTAATTTTTGATAAAGTGCCAGCGCTTCAAAGTAATTATTTAATGCTTGTGGATAATTACCCTGATACACATATATTTGTCCGTAGTTCCGAAATGCTGCTGCAATTCCCTCTTCATAATACAATTCTTTCGAAAGATTCATTGCTTCATCGACATATTGCTTGCTTTGTTGATAATCTACAAATGATAGGGAAACTGCCAGATTGTTTAATGTATTGATCCGCTCTTCTGCTTGTTGACCTAGTAGAACTAGAAGCAGGCTATCGACATTATAGGTTTTGAGGTTTATGAACTTTTGGGCGAAGCCTTGGCAAAAAAATATTACAGTTACTAGAAGTATAATGGATGAATGCTTCATTACGATTGTTTATAGGGAATATTAATTACTACTTTTGTCCCAATAGGCTCATCTTTATCATCTTTCAGATCGGAGATGATCAGTGATATTTTTTGCTTTAGCTTTTTATTTAATACTGTAAGGCGCTCCCGTGTAATATCAGTTGCCATTGATCTGTGATTTTTATTTTGCTCATTCAGAATTTCCTGTGCCCTGACCCTACCGACACCGTCATCCTTCACTTCAAGCACGATATGGTTTTTATCCAAATTGAAACGAACCTGAATATTTCCTCTTGAATCTTTATGTTTAATACCATGTTCAATGGCATTTTCGATAAAGGGTTGTGCCAGCATAGGCGGAATGCGAATACTCTCCGGATCAATGGCTTCATCCAGCTTTATGGAATAGTCAAACTTTTCAGGAAACCTGATCCTCTGCAACTCAAGATAGTTTTCAACAGTTGTGATCTCCTCTTCTAAAGTGATAAATTCTTCTACGGAACTATCCAGGATATTACGCACTAACTTCGAGAATCTTGAAAGGTATTTACTTGCTTTTATGGGCTCTTCATTGATGATAGTATTTTGAATGCTGGCCAGTGAGTTAAAAATAAAATGGGGATTCATTTGGGAGCGATAAAGCTTTTGTTGAAGAAGCAGGTTCTTTTGCTGCTCACGAAGTTTGTTCTGGCGAATTAAGACGATTGCCAGAATAATTATCAATACTACCAGGCTTCCTAAACCGAATAAAAAATACCCCGACTGTTTTAATTTTAACTCCTGAAAAGCATTCTCTTGTGAAAGGGATACTATTTGTTCCTCCTTTCTTTCAGTCTCATATTTGGTTTGTAATTCAATTATTTCACGGTTTCGTTGAAGTCTATTTAGTGTATCCACTGCATCAAAGAAAGCTAGATGATATTTTAGTGCTTTAGGTGTGTTTTCTATTAGTTCATTGATTTGATATAAATTATAGTACAATGATTTCGCTTGTGTCCACATCATCTCATTTAATTGTCTGCGGGGATGTGGAAAAAATAGTTCAATACCAAAATTCACTATATATTTAAGTGAGTCATACCTGTACCAGGAATTCAATGCTACCATCTCATTAAATATCTTTTCAGATTCCTGAAAACAATTCTCTGCCATCTTCAATTCAGAATTTTTATAATAGATGAATCCAAGTTCGTTTGATACTTTTAGAGCCCAAAACAAATAGCCTTGATCATTATACCAGTTAAAAGCTATTTGTTTATAGTACTTAGCTGAATCAACCTCTCCAGCCATAAAATAGAAATTAGCTAATCCTGCTAAAGGGCGATATTTAAGCGCTTGTATACTTGGATTTAAATCAGGATATGCCAGTGCTTTACCAAAATATACCTTTGCACTATCGGTTTCACCCAGTAACAGAAAATCAGTACCAATCTTTAAAGTCATTATCAACATTTCGGTAATGCCAAAATTATTTAGCTGACCAATCTCAAGTGCTTGTTGATAAAGCTCTATCGATTTATTAAACATACCAAGATTTCCATAAGCAAGGGCTAGTCCTTCAATTATTCTGATCGTATCCTTCACAGTTCCAACAGTTAAATTTCTTTCCACGGGTTCATGGAATATCTCTAATGCCGTATTACCGTATTCAACCGTTTTTTCAAAATTTCTGGCACAATAATGTGTCTTGGCAATGTCATAGCATACCCAGGCAGCAGTATGTTTTTTGTCCAATTTTTCATAAAGGATCAGCGCTTCATGATAATTGTTTAGTGCTGATGGGTAATTACCCTGGGAGAAATGTATGTGTCCATTATTCCGATATGCGGCTGCAACTCCTTCATCATATTTAAGTTCATTTGCCAGGTGCATTGCATCATCAGCATATTGCTTGCTTTGTTGATAATCTACAAATGAAAGGGAAACTGCCAGATTGTTTAATGAATTCACTCTCTCTTCCGCTTGTTGACCCGGCAAAATTAGAAGAAGGCTATCGACATTATAGGTTTTGAGGTTTACGAATTTTTGAGAAATGCCATAGTGAGTTGTGAAAACTAACAGTGCTGCAACTAAGAATCTGTGAACCATTATTTTCTTCCGTGTTAATTAAGTATCCTCCTATTTAGTATTTTCTGTTTTAAGATACATTAAAGTAATACAATTTAATTCTCGGATATTCTTTCAAACATCTCTAGCAACTGATCTTTCTTACGAGAAGCTACAGGCAATTTTATTTCATTATTAAGGACAATTGTCCCACCATCAGCTTTTTCAAACCTATCGATATGAATAAGATTGATCAGGTAAGATTTATGCGACCTGAAAAATCCATATTCACTCAGTATCTCATCGTAATCTTTTAATGTATTGGAAACCATTATCTTTTTTCCACCTGATATATAGATGACCGTATAACTTCCTTCAGATTTACAATAAATAATATCCTGAATTTTAACAAGGTGAATATTATCAAAGGTTTTGAGGATAATTTTTTTTAAAGAACTGTTTTCAGTTTGCATATTATTCGCAAGCACACCAAGTTGTTTATGCAGTTCTTTTAACACCAGTTGTTCTGCTCTATTTACAGCTTCAGCAAGTTCATCCGGATCGACAGGTTTGAGGAGATAATCAAGTGCACTGAATTTAAAGGCTTTAATAGCATACTGATTATAGGCAGTAATAAAGATGACCTTAAAATCAACCGGTTCGAGTTGCTTGAGCAGATCAAATCCGGTTCCATCATTCATTTTAATATCCAGTAATATCAGGTCGGGATTATATTTTTTTATTGCTTCTACACCAGTTTTCACCCCATCAGCTGTGGCCACAAGTTTAATATTAGGGCAAAACTGTTTGACCAGTTTCTCTAATGTTTGACGCATATGGGCTTCGTCATCGATAATGATGGTTCGGAGCATCTGGCTTTTATATTTTTTCATAAAGGTAAACATAATGGTTTAAATCTCAATACTACAAATTCCAAAATCCAAACCTTGCATACCGTCATTGCGAACTGGAGGGTTGGACTTGTGTAAGGGAGTGAAGCAATCTGTTTTAGTTTAGGCACTATTTTTAATTTGCAGATTGCTTCTCCAAAAGAGTCCTTCGGACGCTCTTACGCCTAAACCCTTGCTCTTGCTCGCAATGACGTTCATTATTTAAAGTTTAATAATTTTCTTTATCGTAATTTCATTACCGGTTTGTAACCGGATGAAATAAATACCATCAGGAAGATTAGCAATTTTGAGTTCTATCTGTTTGCTATTACATTTCTGCTTTTTTAATACCCGTCCAGAATTGTTAAAAATATGCACCGATTGAATGTTGTCATTGTAGGAGATAAAAAGTTTGTCCTTTGCCGGAACAGGATATATGATAATATCGGTAGAATTATAAGTACCAACATTGGTTGTGAGTGAATCAACATGGATAAAATCATCTTTTAATATTGTATCCGAACCATAAGCATTGACCACAATAAGATTAACATCATAATCTCCTGGAACTTCATACTTAATTGTTGGATTTTGTTCAGTAGAGGTTTCAGGAGTACCACCCTCAAATCCCCATTCCCAACCGGTAGGATTATTTTCCGATAGATCAGTAAAATGAACAGTATCTCCTTCAACTATGACCGTTGTATCTGCTGTAAAATT
>JAIOTR010000051.1 GCA_021106665.1 Bacteroidales bacterium | reverse complement strand
CTGATCTGAAAGGATTGCCTGTTCCAAAAAGGAATCTTTTCAAGCGGAAATACACATTTGACATGGTCTTTGCTTCCCGTGGATGCCCTATTAATTGCGATTTCTGTTCGGTTACAACGCTGTTTGGCAGCAAGTACCGCTTTCGGCCTGTTGAAGAAGTCATCAATGAGATAAAAACGTTTAAAGGATATTATTACCTGATTGATGATACAGTATTTGGCAGACCGAATACCTATAATTATTATCTTGAATTGTATGATAAAATCTCACAATTAAAGAAAATAAAATTTTGGACCGGACAGGCAAACCTGGATGCTGCTGCAAATGAAAAAGGACAAAAAGTTATAAAAAAGGCAGTTGATGCAGGATTTCTTTATGCAGCCATTGGTATGGAATCCATCAATCCCGTTGTTCTGAAAAAAAGCGGTTGTTTTTCAAAAATGGGATTGAAAAAGGATGATGATGTGATTCTTCAAATGAAAAAGAACATTCAGTTTATTCAGGAACAAGGAATCCTGATCTCAGCCTGGTTTGCCATCGGTTATGAAGATGACGATATTGACACTTACTACAGAACCTATGAATTTTGCAAAGAATTGAACCTTATGCCTGTATTCACACCTGTTCGTGCATTGCAGGGAACAAAACTTTATAACAGGGTGCTACGAGAAAATAAAATGCAAAACAACAGCACTAATGTATCCAATATTACACATCCTGAGATAACAAATGAACAGGTTGTTGAGGCGTTGGACTATGTTGTAACAAAAGGCTATAGCTGGCTTCAAATATTGAAACGGACATTATTTTATGCAAAAAAAATTGCCGGGAAAAAGAAAAATTCAATTGGTGATGTTATTCATAAAACTATTTTTGCATTTATCACGCAAATAAGAATAGGCAAGATCACAAAGATGGAAACTGAGAAGTTAAAAAACAAAATCAAATAATCTATATTATGTTTGAATACCACCTTAAAGCTAAAGGATATGAACTGGATTCATATAACCATGTGAATAATGCTGTTTACCTCAACTACATGGAGCAAGCCCGGTGGGAGATCATGCGTGATCAAAAATTGCTCGATAAATTACAGAGTTCAGGTAAAAAACTGGTGGTAACTGAAGTACATGTAAAGTATATAAGAGAGATCAGGCTTTTTGATGAAATTGTAGTTTTAACAAAAATAAAAAAAGAAGCTCCTTACCTTGTTTTTCAACATAAAATAAAAAACAAAACAAACGGCTTATTTGCCGCAAAGGCCAATGTTAAAACAATTTTGCTTGACAGCGATAATATGCCTGAAGATATACCTGATGATTTAGTTGATCTGACCAAAAAGAAATAGAATTGATGAGTGACAAGAAAAATATTACTTGGGAAGTAGATGACTCATTGGGTATATTGACCTTAAACAATCCCCCTGAGAATTACCTGATCAATCCCGAATTTGTATCAATAGATCAACTCAAATCCTGGTTAAAAGAAAATATTAAGGGATTAATTATAACAGGTGCGGGAAGGCATTTTTCAGGTGGAGCAGATTTAAACAATCTGATGGAATTGGCAAAAAATGAAAATGATCTATTTACCAATCTAAGTAAAGGGAATGATCTGCTGAATTATATAGATGATCTTGAAATCCCGGTTGTTGCAGCAATATCGGGAGTATGTTTTGGCGGCGGATTGGAAATAGCTTTATCATGCGATATCAGGATATGTACAGAAAGAAGCATGTTTGCCTTCCCTGAAATAAATCACGACCTGATTCCGGGAATAGGAGGAGTAGCAAGGTTAGAAAGACTAACAGGGAAAAAAACAGCCATGGATATTTTATTTTCAGGGGACACCATAAATGCAAGGAAAGCACTGGAGTTAAAAATAGTTGATTATGTTATACCCAAATATGGTTTTTTGGAATTCAGTAAAAACTATTTAAATAAATTGGTAGAGAACCGCCCGATCAAGGTTATCAATATGCTGATGCGCTCATTAAAAAATTCACGTGAATTGGAATTCACTGAAGCTGTAAAAAGAGACGTTAAAATGTTTTGCGAGTTGGCTATTGATGAAGCTAAAAAACTAAAAAACGAATAAAATTGTTGAAGTCGGGACAATAATTTAAGTATGGCTAAGTATAAGACCCTATTATGGCAAGAACAGAAAAAGATTGGGCATTTGGTACTCAACCGGCCTCCAGCCAATGCCATGACTACTGAATTCTTTTTGGAATTAAATGATCTTTCAACCAACATTATTCCTAACTCAAATGTGAAAGCTGTTATAGTTTATGGGGATGGCCGCCATTTTTCATCAGGTGCCGATCTTGACGAATTGATCACCACAATTTACAATCATACCCGGTTTGATAATAATGGAAATATATCAAATTACCCTGATTCTATTCAAAATAACCTAAACAGTTTTCTGGCTTTTGACAAATGGAATATCCCGGTAATTGCAGCTATTCAGGGAGTATGCATTGGAGCGGCTTTTGAATTGACTTTATTTTGTCATTTCAGGCTGTGTACTGAAAATGCTGTTCTCGGCTTACCGGAATCATCCTATAACCTGATGCCCGGAATTGGAGGAGTGCAAAAAATTATAAAAATGATTCCAAAGGCAAAATCATTGGAACTAGTTATCAAAGGCAATAATTTTAGTGCAGCCGATGGATCAGACTATGGAATAATTGACAGGATCATCCCTAAAAAGAAACTTTTAAGCGCTGCTGAAAAACTTGCCGAAATAGCCGGCATCGATTACAGAAAATTCAATAAAAAGGAATACTTAATTGAAATGGATAAATTTGTCGGAGAAAAAAATCAGTTAAATGACAGAGGTTGATACAGGTATAAAAATCAAGGTGATAGGAACAGGCTCATTTTTGCCGGGAAATCCGATATCCATTGAGGAAGTGGATGATTTTCTGGGAATGCTCGATAATGCACCGGTTAAAATTCAGAAGTGGCTGAAGAGAATGAAAGGATTGATGAAAGAAATGCTCGAAGTTGAGAATTACTATTTTGCCATTGATCCTATTACACATCAATTTACTGAGGATAACATTACAATGTCGGTAAAAGCGGCAAAAAATGCACTTGATTTTGCTGGATTGAAAACCGGAGATATCGACCTGATCGTTTATGGCAGCGCACACCAGGATCAGATGCCTACTGCTTCAGTAAGAATTCAGGAATCATTGGGAATTGAAAAATGTGGAGAAATTTCTGTCCATGCCAATTGCACCTCTGCTTATAAGGCTCTTTTGATCGCTTATGACATGTTAAGGCTTGGCAGGTACAAAAATGCGCTTGTACTTTCTTCCGGAATATCATCTTCAGAATTAAGGGCAGAGTATTACAATCAGCCATTGGTAACAAAGGAAGAAGCTTTCCTCAGGTACTTCTTGAGTGATGGTGCAGGAGCGCTTCTATTACAAGCCAATCCGGAAAATAATAGCGGACTGTTCATCGAAAATGTAATAATGGAATCAGTGGGTGGCAATAAACCTGCAGCCATGCTGAACAAACGACCGGCATACTGGATGAACCCAAAAGAAGAATACGAAAAGGGGTACCATCATTTGGCACAGATGTTCAATGAACAATTGCGCATACATTTTAATGAGGACGGTGGATCAGTCTTTTATAAAGGATTGAAGCGGATGATAGACAATTATAAGATTGATATTGAAAAGGTACGTTTTTTCCAGGTTAATTTCCCCTCAAAGCATATTTCGGAACTGGTGATGGATGAATGTGAAGAACTTGGAATAAATAGAGATAAGCTTTACACCAAAATGAGTACAATGGGTTACATTGGGCCTCCTATGGTTTTTGTATGCCTTGACAAGATCATGCGGGAAGAAAAGCTGCAAAGAAATGATTTAATACTTAGTTTTGTTACGGAAGTGAGCAAATTTATGCAGGCTGGATTTACGATGAAATATTATTAACTGAAGTTTCGCACTAACGCTTAATTTACAGTTATTGTGTGTATTAAAAAGAGTAAAAAATTAATATGTTACTAAATGTCAACATTTTGAATTATCCATATCCTTTTAATTTTTTCTTTGAGAAACTCTGTGTCTTCTTTGTGCAACTCTGTGTAACAGCCCTGCCCGTCCGGTCAGGCGGGTATTTCACTTCCAAAGGAATGCCCTTGGCAAAAGTGCCACAAAGGAGACACAAAGAGACACGGAGAAATTTTACATATATAAAACAATAAATTTCTAACAAATTAAATTTTCTGTTTGTGAGCCAGAATAATAATTATAAATACAATCTTCTCCTGATCAATCCCAAGCAAGATTTTATGCATTTTGGAACCCAGATCGAAATGACAAAATTACTGGGTAAAAAAACAGCTTATACATCACTTGCACTTCCCATTATTGCTGCCCTTACACCAAAGTATTACAATGTCCGCATTGTGGATGAGTTGATCAGTGATATTCCCGAGTCATTCAAACCTGATCTGGTAGGTATCAGTACTTATCTTGCATCTTCTGAAAGGGCTTACAAAGTGGCCAAAAGATACATGGATCAAAACATACCTGTTGTTTTTGGCGGGCCATATGTTACTTACAAGCAGGAGGAGGGGAAAAAGCATGCCACCAGCATTGTGGTTGGTGAAGCGGAAGGTTTATGGGAGCAATGTCTCAAAGACTTTGAAGAAGGGAAGTTGAAAAAAGTATATTCATCTGATACCAAAATTGATTTTAAATCAAATGTAATCCCCCGTTGGGATCTTATTGACACCTCCAAAATAATGTCAGTAAGTGTTCAAACCCGTCGTGGTTGTCCGTATAAATGTGAATTCTGCCTTGTATCACAAATGTTCGGCAGAAAGGTAAGATACAGGAACATCGATAATGTTATTGAGGAACTGGAATCATTGCCCATTAAAAAAGTCATTTTTGTAGATGATAATTTTATTACCAATAAAAAATATACGTTTGAACTTCTGAATAGGATAAAACCGCTGGGACTTTCATGGATTTGCCAGGCCAGTCTTGATGTCATTCACGATGAATTACTCCTGAAATCCATGGCTGATGCCGGATGTATATATGTTGTCTTAGGATTCGAATCGGTAAACCCAGAAAGTCTGAAAGAGACCAAAAAGCTACAAAATACGACCACAGAATACAAAGAAGGCATTAATCGCATTCACAAATTGGGGATGATGACATATGGGTCTTTTATAGTCGGATTCGATAACGATACGCTTGATGAGTTTGACAATATTTACAATTTCTCTATCGAAGCAGAATTGCCCTATGTAATGGTCAGTCTGATTGGTGTGACTCCGGGTACCGAACTTTTCGCCAGGATGTCGAAAGAAGGGCGATGGGTTGATGCTAACAGGAAATACAGTGGCGGCATGTTCCCGGTACTCCATTACTATAATATGTCCCAAAAAGAGATCTTCGTGAGGTATTTAGAAACAATGGAAAAGTTATATTCATTTAAAGCCAACTACGAAAGAACAATCAATCTTCTTAGGAAAGGATATTTTACACGGGAAAATAAAAGTGATCCGCCATCTCTTGGTTTAAAAATAAAAACAACCATCCTGATATTAAGGGAATATGTATTCACCAAAGATACCTATAAGAAAAAATTCTTTTTCGAGATTTGGAAGTTGATCAAGCAAAAAAAACTTTCGATAGATACTGCTGCACCCTTACTTTTATCAATGCTTGGCATGCATAAGCATATCGAGAAATTAAACGCCAATAAGGATAAATACCTATCTTTAATTGCAAAAGTAGACAAAGGCCCCTGGAAAGATCAAGAAAAACCCGATGCGCAAAGTGTAGCCTGATGATTGAAAAAATTGGTATCATAGGTTGCGGTAAACTGGGAATTGATATTTTTAATTATTTAAGTAGTTTTCCTTTTCAAATCACCTTGGTTTGCAAATCATCTGAAAAGGCTGATAAACTTAATAATACATGGCTCAAAAAGCAGAAGAGATCACTAAAGTATGGTTTGCTTGATGAAAACAGTTTCAAACAAAACATAT
>JAIOTR010000050.1 GCA_021106665.1 Bacteroidales bacterium | reverse complement strand
CGCATGGTACCCATTGTATTATTGGTAATCACAATCGTTTTATACTTTATGCTTCGAAGTATCAGAAGCACTTTGCTTACGATGGCCGTTGTATTTTTCAGCACACTTTGGGCCTTTGGATTAATGGCCATGGTAAACATTCCTATTTATGCTGTTTCAACAATGATTCCTGTTATGCTTATCGCAATCGGGGTGGCAGACGGCATACACCTGTATAGCCATTTGCATCTGTTTCAGCGCAAAAACCCTGATGCCGGAAAAAGAGAAGCTGTTACCGATATGATTAAAAATATGTGGAGCCCGGTGGTAATGACCTCCATAACCACGGCTGTTGGTTTTATCTCCCTGCTTACTTCACAGGTTTATCCAATTAAGTATTTTGGAATCTTCACTGCTTTTGGGGTACTGGTTGCCATGATATTATCTTTAGTAATAATACCGGCCGGGATTATGATATTCGGACTTCCAAAAGTTAAGGAAAAGAAGAAAAAAACGAGCAACAACTCCACGTTATACCAAGACTTTGCAATAAAAGTCATTCGATACAAAAAGGTGTCAATCTTTGCTACAGCAGCAATTATCGTATTGTCAATTTTCGGTATGCAGAAGATATGGATCAACTCCAGTTTCCTTGATAAATTTGAAAGAGATAGCGAAATAGTGCTTACCGATCAATTTATCAATGATCATTTTGGTGGCACAACTTCCCTGAACCTTATTTTGGATGCAGGAGGCAAAAAAGACGTTTTTAAAAATCCGGAAGCGCTTAGACTGGTTGATAAAATGCAAAACCAAGTTGAGAACGATCTTCAGGTTGTAGGTACATCGTTTTCTCTTGCCGATTACATAAACCGAATGAACAAAGTTATGAATGCCGATGACGAGGCCTTCAATACAATCCCGGATAACCGGGATATGATTGCCCAGTATTTATTACTTTATGAAATGTCGGGAGATCCTGAAAACCTTAACAAAGTGGTTGATTACGATTATGAAAAATTAAATGTAATGTTTCAGTTAAAAAGCGATAATTCAAAAGCCATTAATTCGGCCATTGCCATAATAGATACTTATGAGGATGATTTTTCAGAAATGGGAATTAGTATGAAATATGCAGGCAGTGGTTACAAAGGATTAATTTTTACCGATTTAATATTGGAAGGACAAATAATGAGTTTGATACTATCAATAATTATCGTAATCGTACTCTTGTCATTTATGTTTAAAAGCATCAAAGCAGGAGCTATAGGGGCAGTCCCAATTCTTATTACGGCACTAATAAGTTTTGGAGTGATGGGTTTTCTAGACATTCCGCTAAGTACAACAACTGCATTGCTATCGAGCATAGCAATTGGGATTGGAATTGATTATGCTGTTCACTTTATAGAGCAATATCGAGTGAATGCACTAAAAACAGGTGATAAAGAACTTACCGCACAAAAAACCATGGCACACTCAGGCAGGGCTATTTTGTTTAATGCCATTGTTGTAATCGCAGGTTTCCTGATACTTCTGTTCTCTGTATTTCCACCCAACCGTGAATTAGGAGCACTTGTATCGCTGAATATGTTTACAAGTTTTGTGGGTACACTTACCATTATGCTTGTATTGCTTAATGTTTCAAAATTGTATTTTAAGAAGAGTAATAAATAATTAAACCGCAAAAACCGCAGAAATACGCAAAATTTTTTAGCGGCCTTTTGCGCCCTTAGCGGTTAAAATAAAACAAATAACTAAAACATAAAAAAAATGAAAACATTGAAAATCACAACAGTATTAGTTGCAATAATAATAGCAACCGGATTTGCCAGCCAATTAATGGCTCAGGAATTAACAGGAAGGGAAATAGTAGATAAAGTTTATAATCTCCCAACAGGGGAAGATCAAACCTCCGACCTTACCATGACCCTTATCAATAAAAGTGGTCAAGAAAGAATAAGGAAAATCAAACAGTTTACTAAAGACTTAGGTGATGTTGAAAAGAGCATCATGTTTTTCCAATCGCCGGCAGATGTTAAAAACACTTCATTCATGAATTGGACTTATGATGATGAAAGCAAGAGCGACGACCAGTGGATTTATCTTCCTGCGTTAAAAAAGACAAAACGTATTTCAAGCGATAGTAAAAGCGATTATTTTATGGGGTCTGATTTTACCTATGACGATCTCGGTGATAGGAAATTAGATGACGATACCCACAAACTTATGGGGGAGGAAACAATTGATGGAGTTGATTATTATATGATTGAAAGCACTCCACAGGATGAAGAGTATATGTACTCCAAAACAAAAACCTGGATACGAAAAGACAACTTCATAGGTTTAAAAAAGAAATTTTATGACGAAGATGAAGAGTTGCTGAAAATTTTAAAAATTAAGAAATTTGAAGAAATCTCAGGCTTTATAGTTATCACAAGTTCTGAAATGGAAAATGTGCAAAAGAACCACCGCACTACCATGATACTCAACAATGTTGAAATCAACACAAATATCCCAACTTCCAAATTCTCCGAAAGAATGATGATGAGAGGGATGTAGCCCGCAAACTGCTAAGCGGCTTCTTTTCTACGTCGAAAAGGGCATGTGTGGAAGTGACCTGGAAGGTTGAACAAATAATAAAATTAATAACTATGAAAACTAAAGGATTAATAATTGCCATTATTTTACTGGCAACCAATCAACCAACAATAGCTCAAAATGTTGACATAAATGGTTTTGTACGGAACTACACCGGTTTGTTATACAATAATGGAGAGTTCAATATGCTACAAAATACACTTAATGTAAATTTTGAAAAAATGGGTGACCGGGTAGCTTTTAAAGCAAACCCCATGCTATATTTATATGGGATTGACAGCCTCGATTTTAGGTTACGGGAAATTTACCTCGACCTCTATTTTGACAATTTTGATATCCGTATCGGAAAGCAGCAAATTGTCTGGGGAAAGGCAGATGGTGTTTTTATCACCGATATTGTTTCACCGCTGGATTTACAAGAATTCCTATTACCTGATTTTGACGAAATAAGAGTAGGTGTATACGCTGCCAAAGTTGATTATTATTTTGGAAACAGTACTATTGAGTTAATCTGGAAACCGGTTTATGCCGGAAATGAGTTTCCCGGACCGGGTTCAATTTGGTATAAGCCACCTGATTTCCCCGCTCCGCCAACTTTCGATTATTCAAAGGAAAAAATAGATCCCAGTCTTGAAAACAGTGAAGTTTATTTAAAGTATTCATTATCCTCTTCTGCCATTGATTTTGATTTGATGGGGGCATATACCTGGGATCAAACACCAAGCATGCATGTAGAAAAACAATTTGAATTGGATTCAGTAGATAATTCTGTGCTTACCGGATTACTGATTACTCCCGAACATCACCGCCTTATAGTTGCCGGAGGCTCATTTACTTCAACTATCAAGAGTTTTGTGGTACGTGGT
>JAIOTR010000498.1 GCA_021106665.1 Bacteroidales bacterium | reverse complement strand
TGGGATTGTTATAAGCTATTGCTTCATAAATTTCTTGCTTATAATCTTATTTCCATCAAGTTCAATTTGAACGATATATAAACCATCAGGTAATTCTCGTATATCAACTTCAATATTTCCCTGATCTGATATATCCGTATAAACTTCCTGCCCAAGAATATTATAAATATGAACATTATATCCCGTTGTAATACCTGGTAAATCAATGGTTATATAATCATTTGCAGGATTAGGATATAGCAATAAATCAGCCTTGGTATCTATTTCTTTTGTTCCCAATTCAAAATACTGGTAATCATTATACAGAAATCTTTCAATGTTTTGCCAGACCTGATATGCATTGCTCCATTCCTGATGTATTTCTTCTATTAATTCATTGTTTTCATTGTAGGAAAGCAAATACATGCTATTTGATGTTAACTCCCATGCACTATTTTCCCATTCTTCTTTTATCCTTTCGATAAGACCTCCAAACTCATTATAATAATATGTATATCTTCTGTCATAAATCCATTCTTCATTTTCAAAAAATTCATAAGTACTAATTTTCTCTGTATCAGAAATATTATAAGTTTTACGTTCAGATAAATTCCATGAATTATCCTCGTATAGCTCTATAACTCCAATATAATTGTCACCAGTATAAGTAAAACTGTTTCTTTCAGAATTTACCCATTCATCTTCCCAATATTGAACAGTCATTGTTTCCACCTGCCACTTATCCCAGTTGTGCCAAGCAATGTCTATCAATCTGCTACTTTTTATCCATTCTTCATTTCCCCATGAATAATCAACTCTAGTTAGCCATTCTCCCTGACTTCCCAATGAAAGTTCAGATTTGAACAGATTTACCCATGTTCCTTCATTCCACATTTGAGTGATAGACTCCGTCATATTACCGAATTCATCATGTTCATAAATATTTCTGTAACCACTATGGACTACCAGGTTGCCATTATCAATAATATGATGTAGGTACTCAATTTGGTTTCCATATTCATCATACATCCATGTCGATATATGTAACGTGTCCTGTGTTTGATAAGAGAGAACAACCTCCTCAATCTTATTTCCATTATCATCATATTTTAAATAACTGTCTTCCTCATGATCCCACATACCTGACCATGAATACTCTTCAATATACCCCGGTTTTGCGATAGTTTCCTTTAATTTCTGATTTTCATCTTGTAACATTTTTAATGGCTTCAATAGAATGTCAGAATTACTACTGAAATTCTTGAAATTTTGAACGGTAATCTGATTTTTCTGGGCATTAAGATTAATTGATTGTAAAACTAAAATTGCTGCAGCGATAAATAAGATGTGCTTTTTCATAATTTGATGTTTTAAGGTTAACACTAATTAAACGAATTATCTAAATAATTAATATGTCTCCATGTCATTCTTTTGTAAAAGTAATTAATGCTTCAACCATTATCAAATTCTATAACACTTCTTAACTTTTCTTAAGTTTCGTTAACATACTTTATTATCATGTTGTAAGTTTTAATTAGAATAAAAACTCAGGCAAAAAATGATACTTTTGCAATAAATAAATATTCATGTCACCTGAGTCAGGAACACTTTTAGCAAGCATTGATTCTCCAGCTGATCTCAAGAAATTGAGGGAAGAGGATTTACCTGTTTTGTGCGACGAGATCAGGCAGTTTATTATCGATGTTATTTCGGCCAATCCCGGCCACCTTGCTGCCAGTCTGGGTGCTGTAGAACTTGCCGTTGCTATTCATTATGTTTTTGATACGCCCAATGACAAATTGATCTGGGATGTGGGGCACCAGGCCTATGCCCATAAAATCATCACCGGAAGAAAAGAAAAGTTTCACACCAACAGGAAACACAAAGGAATAAGCGGTTTTCCTTCCATGAAAGAAAGCGAGTATGATGCTTTCGGTACCGGCCATTCTTCCACTTCCATTTCAGCTGCTTTGGGGATGGCAGTTGCTTCCGCCCTGATGGACAAAAATGGACGACAGCACATTGCAGTGATCGGTGACGGATCCATGACCGGCGGAATGGCAATGGAAGCGATCAATAATGCAGGTGTAACTAAAGCCAATTTGTTAGTAATCCTTAATGACAATAAAATTGCCATCGATAAAAATGTCGGTGCACTTAAAGAATACCTTGTCGACATCACCACTTCACGTTCATATAATAAATTAAAAGACTTCGTCTGGAAATTAATGGGCGGTGATACCCGCTATGGATCCAATTCCAGGGCCATCGTAAAACAAGTTGGAAATGCAGTAAAATCAACCATCCTTAAGAAAAGTAATCTTTTCGAAGCATTCAATTTCAGATACTTCGGGCCGACTGATGGACATGATGTGATCAGGCTGGTGAAATTACTTCGCGACCTTTCCAGGATACCGGGACCTAAATTATTGCATGTGGTTACTAAAAAAGGGAAAGGACTTGAAAGTGCGGAAAAAGAACCAACCACTTATCATTCTCCTGGTGTGTTCGACCGTAAGACAGGCAAAATAAAAGAATCGGAATGCACTGAAAAATTACCTCCCAAATTTCAGAATGTCTTTGGTAAAACCATTATCGAATTGGCAAAGGAAAATGACAAGATCGTGGGAATAACCCCTGCCATGTCCACAGGGTCATCCCTCAACATGATGATGCAGGTGATGCCGGAGCGGGCTTTTGATGTTGGGATTGCGGAACAACATGCAGTAACTTTTGCAGCCGGGATGGCAGCACAGGGGATGATCCCGTTTTGCAATATCTATTCTACATTCATGCAAAGGGCCTACGACCAGGTGATACATGATGTGGCATTACAAAATCTTCATGTTGTTTTCTGCCTCGACCGGGGTGGTTTGGTTGGTGAAGACGGCGCCACACATCATGGGGCTTTTGATATGGCATACTTGCGGGCTATCCCTGGTATTACTATTGCTGCCCCGCTTAATGAGGAAGAATTGCGTAATATGATGTATACAGCCCAATTGCCGGGATCAGGGACATTTTCTATTCGGTATCCGAGAGGAAGGGGATTTTTGTCTGAGTGGAAAACAGATTTCAAAAAACTGGAGATCGGGAAAGGACAGAAATTGAGGGATGGTAAAGATATAGCCATCATCAGCATTGGAATAGTTGGGAATTTTGCAATGGAAGCTGCAACACAATTAGAGAAAGAAGAAATAGAAACTGCCATTTACGATATGCGGTTCCTCAAACCCATAGATGAGGAGATTTTGCACCAGGTGTTTAAGAACCACAAAAAAATCATCACGGTTGAAGACGGAACCATCACCGGAGGATTAGGAAGCGCTGTGATTGAATTCAAAAACGAATACAATTATTCAGTTACTGTAAAAAGGCTTGGCATACCAGACAAATTTATTGCGCAGGGAACACCTGAAGAATTATATCACATTTGTGGATATGATGCAGATGGGATAAAAAAAGCAGTTCTGGAAATTATCTAAACTTATTCATATTTTTTTTCCATTTTACTCCGTGATTCTCCGTATTACAAACTATTACACGAAGGTGCACAGAGAAGTCGCGAAGTTACACGAAGAAAGAGTTTTGAAATTTAATATTAGGATTAGGTTTCAATTTTTCTTACCTTAGCTGCTTTACCAAAAGGCTGCTGTTATGAAAGTTTTATTAGCCATTGTTTCTTATTCCATTGTTTTATTATGTTGTAGTAAACTAGTTTGTCAAAATCCTCTATGGCTAAATTACACAAATGGAGATAAAATATTTGCTTTGGCTGAAAAAGACAACAATGTTTGGATTGGGACTCAAGGTGGACTAGTTAAAATAGAAATGCCCTCAGGTATCACAACTTTTTACAACCGTTCAAATTCAGGATTACCTAGAAATGAGATCAGTTCTTTAGCCATTGAAGAAAATGGAATATTATGGATTGGAATATGGGGTGGCGGAGTCTCAGAATTTGACGGTAATACCTGGACAACATACAACGAAACAAATTCAGGATTACCAAATAATCAAGTAAGCTCTATTGCAATAGACAATTATGGATCAAAGTGGATTGGAACTACACATGGATTGGCAAAATTTGATGGAATAAGTTGGATAATATACAATAGTTCAAATTCTGGCTTACCTGATAACTTTATAATTTCATTGGAGATTGATGCGAATAATTCAAAGTGGATGGGTACATTTTATGGTGGTTTAGCAAAATTTGACGGAATAAACTGGAAAATATATAATACGATAAATTCAGGATTGCCTAGTAACCAGGTTGACGTAATTGTCTTTGATGGAAATACGAATAATTGGTTTGGAACATATCCTGGATTAGTGAAATTTGATGGAACAGAATGGATGACTTACACTCCATCAAACTCAGGACTACCTTCTGAAGGGGTTTTGGCGATTGCTATTGATGGATTTGGGACTAAATGGATTGGAACCAGTTGGGGTGGATTAGTGAAATTTGATGGAACAATTTGGATTACTTATGATACCGTTAATTCAGAATTACCTAATAACGAGGTTTTATCAATAATGATTTATGGAAATGATACTAAATTTATTGGGACAATGGGTGGTGGATTGGTATCATTTGATGGATCGGAATGGATACCACACATGACGTCCAATTCAGGATTACCAGATGACTATAACTGGTCAATTGTAATTGATGAAAATGGTACTAAATGGATCGGTAATTATAGTGGATTAGTGAAATTTGATGGCACAATTTGGACAACTTATAACACTCTAAACTCAGGCATATCTAATAATGATGTAAGGTCAATAGCAATTGAGGGAGGCGAGATAAAATGGATCGGTACTGATGGATGTGGATTAGTCAAATTTGATGGTACATTCTGGACAATATTTCAAACCTATAATTCTGGTTTACCACATAATATTGTTAATTCCATAATCATAGATGAAAGCGGGACTAAATGGATCGGAACACATGGAGGTGGATTAGCGAGATTTGACGGAATAAACTGGACAATATATAATACATCAAATTCGGGATTACCTTCTAATTACGTTCGTTCAATGATCATTGATTATAATGGATTATTGTGGATAGGTAGTACTGGTGGACTTACAAAATTTGATGGTACAAACTGGACGGTTTATAACTCTTCAAACTCAGGTTTACCTCATAATGGTGTTGTTACAATAGATATAGATGAAAGCGATGATATATGGATTGGAACTTTTGGTGGCGGAGTAGCACAATTTGATGGATTAAATTGGACGATATATAATGTATCAAATTCTGGATTGCATAATAATAATGTAAATATCATTGTCATTGATGAAAGCAATATAAAGTGGATTGGTGCGTATGCAGGATTAGCAAAATTTGATGAAACAACATGGACAATATTTGACTATTCAAATTCTGGTTTATCTAATACGACAATTCATTCAATTGCAATAGATACAAATGGGACGAAATGGATAGGAACTTACAACGGGATCACAGTCTTCAATGAAAATGGCATTCCTGTTTCTGATAAGGAAGTTTTAACAAGAGAAAATAGAGTAACAGTATTTCCCAATCCTGCAAATGATCTGATAAATTTTAATTTACAAAGCACACAATCTTGTTTTTACCATAGAATCGAACTACGAAACATCTATGGCCAGCTGGTTAAAGAAGAAAAAAATATTCAATCCCCGCATTATGTTTTGAATGTTGCTGATTTAAAGGCTGGGGTGTATTTTTATATGATAAAACAACAAAACGAAATTATTCAACAAGGAAAACTAATCATCAATTAGTCAAATTATGAAAAAAGCAATTTTACTATTCTCATTTATGCTGGCATTCCAGATTGCGGTAATT
>JAIOTR010000408.1 GCA_021106665.1 Bacteroidales bacterium | reverse complement strand
GGTCGTTTCATGTTGAGCGCAAAAGCCACATCGTCCTGTGTACGGCCTTTTCTTTTTCTGAGGAATTTTATATTACTGTTAAAGTACATAGTCAGTATTTTTTAAATTTCAGGTTCCAATACTTTATTTTCCGGGTAAGGAATTATTAATACTGATGAGTTTTTATCAATTGCTGAAATTACTTTATGAATCGAGTTTTTCAGTTTAATGTATTCCATTATCAAAAAGCTTAAAGACTTTTCTTTAGCATGTGCTCTTTTAATTTTGTTAAGCAAAAGTACTGTTTCATCACATGCAATTTTTGCCTGGATCAGATAAGGTGACAATTGGTCTTCGTTTAGATTGCTACTATATCCTTCAGCAATAAAATCTTTGATTTGTACTGTTAAACGTCTTAGCTTACTTCCATGCCTGATCAATTCCTTGTTAGGAAGCATGACATTCATTTTGTAAACACTAACGGCCAGGCTGAATGCAGTTTTGTAGATTTCGAGATTTTTATATGTGTTCATTTTCTTGTGTTTTAGTATTTAACAATGATTAAATGCTGAAATGTGTGAATGCTTAAATATTAAATAAAATGTTAGAATTCTACATTTATTTATGCATTGTATCATTTAAGCATTTTCGCATTTATATATAAAATAAATTTTGTCATCTCGAGACAAATGATTATATTGTGATCGTTATAATGATTAAAATCTGATCAAAGATAATATGAATTTTTTAAATGTCAAGAAAAAAATGAAAAAATTTGAAAAAAGTGGTTGTCCGAAGGACTCCTTTGGAGAATTGGTTAAATCGGTTGAACTGGGAATTAAATTCTTAACTATAAGTACTCAAGGCTCTTTAGATATTTTATGAACTCTTTAAATCGCTGCATAGTACATTTAGACCTGGATACATTTTTTGTGTCAGTTGAAAGATTAATCAATCGTGACCTGATTGGAAAACCAGTCATCATTGGTGGTACGTCCGACAGGGGAGTGGTCGCATCATGCAGTTATGAAGCCCGGCAGTTTGGTGTTCATTCGGCCATGCCCATGAAAATGGCTCGTATACTTTGTGATCATGCCATTGTAGTGAGAGGTGATACTGATCAGTATAGCAAATATTCAAAGATGGTAACGGAGGTCATCTCTGAAAGAGCACCAGTTTATGAAAAAGCATCTATCGATGAACATTACCTTGACATCACAGGTATGGATCGTTTTTTTGGTAACCTGAAATGGTCGCAGGAATTGAGACAGAAGATCATACATGAAACCGGTTTGCCCATATCATTTGGTATCTCAATAAATAAAACCGTTTCAAAAATAGCAACAGGTGAGGCTAAACCCAATGGATTGTTGCAAGTTCCTTATCAGGGAATTCATCCGTTTATGGATCCCTTATCCATTAAAAAAATACCCATGATCGGGAATAAAACATACCAGTTACTTCGGTCAATGGGAATTTCGACAATTAATACTTTACGTCATGTACCTGTAGAAATGATGGACCGGGTAATGGGTAAGAATGGTATTGTCATCTGGAAAAAATCCAATGGTATTGATCAAACTCCGGTTCAGCAATATTCAGAACGGAAATCCATCAGTACCGAACGGACATTTGAAAATGATACCATAGATATATATATGCTTAAAAATATTTTGATCGGCATGGTTGAAAAAATTGCTTTTCAACTCCGGAAAAAGCAAAAACTGACATCGTGTATAACGGTAAAGATCAGGTATTCGAATTTTGATACCCATACTTTGCAGAGGCACATACCTTATACTGCTTTCGATCATATTTTGCTTGATATGGCCCTGGAGCTGTTTAAAAAACTATATACAAGAAGGATGTTGATCAGGTTAATTGGAGTAAAGTTCAGTTCATTGGTTAATGGCTCACAACAATTAAACATGTTTGAAGATACGCCTGAAATGACCAACTTGTACCAGGCGATGGATGGGATCAGGCTGCGGTTTGGAGATAAATCGGTAAGAAGGGCTGCTGGAATGCATGCTTTGAAGGAAGTTATGCCATAGGCATCCCTACAGGAAAAGTTAAAAGTTATAAGTTATTGGTCATTAGTCATTGGAATTTGGGATTCAAGCATATGTATTTAAATACCCATTCATATTTTAGTTTACGATACGGTACATTTTCCATCGATAGCCTGGTTGCAGAAGCTATAGGGAAGAATATCCAAACGCTGGCTTTAACCGATATTAATAACACTTCAGGGATGATTGATTTTGTGAAAACCTGCAGGGAAAATGATATCCGTCCGATGGGAGGAATAGAATTCAGGAATGGAAATGAATATTTATATACCGGAATTGCCAGGAATAATGAAGGATTACGTGAATTGAATGAGTTTATATCACATCATAATCTCAATAAAACAAAATTGCCATCATCAGCTAATGGTTTTGAAAATACCTGTGTCATTTATCCATTTGGCTCAAAAGAATTAAAAGAACTAAAAGACAATGAATTTATTGGGATTAAACCGAAAGATGTTTTAAAACTTTTCACTTCTGATTATCTTAAAGATCAGTCAAGGCTGATAATTCAACAACCTGTTACATTTGATGATAACAAAGGCTACTCCATTCATAAAAACTTAAGGGCTGTTGATAATAATATTCTTTTAAGTCAGCTGACGGAAAATATGTTGGCTGATGAATCTGAAGTGTTACTTCCCATTGATAGTTTATTGAAATACTATAAAGATTATCCTCAAATTATTAAAAACACTGAAAGACTTATCAATGATTGTGAAATTGATTTTGATTACAAATCATTTAAGAATAAGAAGACTTTTACTGGTAATCATGCTGATGATCAGCAGTTGCTAACCAAACTTGCCTTAGAAGGCCTGGAATATCGTTATGGTAAAAAAAACAAGGTAGCAATAGAAAGGGTTGAACATGAACTGAAAATTATTTTCAAACTCGGATTTGCTTCTTATTTTCTGATAACATGGGATATCATTCGCTATTCTATGTCGCGTGGTTATTATCATGTTGGTCGGGGGAGCGGTGCAAACAGTGTAGTAGCCTATTGCCTTAAGATTACCGATGTTGATCCCATTGACCTCGACCTTTATTTTGAGCGGTTTATCAATCCCAAACGTTCCAGTCCTCCCGATTTTGATATTGACTATTCATGGCGTGAAAGGGTAGATGTGCAGGATTATATTTTTAAAAGATATGGACACAAACATACAGCTTTGTTAGGAGCTACATCAACGTTTAAGGGAAAATCCATATTTCGTGAACTGGGAAAAGTTTATGGCTTACCCAAAAAGGAAATTGATGACCTGGTTGATAATCCGGAAACGGGTGTCCATAAAAACCATATTACAAAAAGGATTTACGAATTTTCGAAAGAGGTTCTTGATTTCCCCAATATTCGTAGCATACATGCCGGGGGGATTTTGATATCTGAAGAGCCAATTACCTATTACACTGCTTTGGATTTACCACCAAAAGGTTTTCCAACTACGCAATGGGATATGTATGTAGCTGAAGACATTGGTTTTGAAAAGCTGGACAT
>JAIOTR010000511.1 GCA_021106665.1 Bacteroidales bacterium | reverse complement strand
ATGAGCGAGAAAGAAAGATTAGAAGTGATTAATATAAATATTGAAGAAATAGAAGAAGAGGCTGTAAAAGATACCCACTACAAAGCATTAATTAAATCTTTTTTTAGTGGCAACCGGTATTTCCTTTTTATAAACGAGATTTTTAAAGATGTGAGGTTGGTGGGAGCTCCCCCTTCTAATATTGGTAAATTCGGGGGCGATACCGATAACTGGATGTGGCCGCGTCATACAGGTGATTTTTCAATATTCAGGATTTATGCTGATTCACTTAACAAACCGGCTGATTATTCTGAAGACAATGTCCCTTACAAACCAAAAAAGTACATTCCTGTTTCTATTAAAGGTGTGAGCAAAGGTGATTTTACATTTGTTTTTGGGTATCCTGGCAGAACCCAATCGTATATTCCATCTTACGGAGTGGATATGCAAGTTAATGTGATCAATCCGATCAGTATTAATTTAAGAGCAAAACGCATCGATATTTTCAATAAGGAAATGAACAAATCCAAAGAAGTCAGGATCCAATATTCTGGCAAACAAGCAAGTATTTCCAATGGTTGGAAAAAAGCAATTGGTGAAACCCGCGGAATTACACGTTTAAAGACCATCGAAAGCAAACAGGCATTTGAAGAAGAATTCAATCTATGGGCTTCTTCTTCTCCTGAACTAAATAGCAAGTACGGATCACTTTTGGATGAATTTGAAAAGGATTATGAAAAAATAGTTCCTCTTATTCAAAAAAGTGTTTATGCATTGGAAGCAGGGTTGAGCGCTGAAATCATCAGGTATGCGCTTTCTTTTGATAAGCTTGTTGATCAAAGTAAAAATAAGGATATTGATAATGAAAGTATTCAAAATGCAGTTGAAAAGCTTAAAGGAGCTATGGATAGGCATTTTAAAAATTATCAATTATTTATTGATAAGGAGGTTTTTATTTCGATGATGACAGATTATTATCAGAATAACAAAATGAGTGATATTCCTCCTGTAATTGCTGACAAGATAAATAAATATAATGGTGATTTTGAGAAAATGACAGATGACCTTTTCAGTAAATCAATGTTTGCTTCTAAGGAAAATATGATAACGTTTCTGGAGAAGTATAAAAAATCGCATTACAAAAAAATTAAAAAAGATCCGGCATATAAGTTGGCAGATGGAATCGCTTCCTACAGGCAAAATGAGGTAAAACCTGATATTAGGAAATTGGGCAGAAATCTTGACAGCTTAATGAGAATTTATATGCAGGCTCAAATGGAAATGCAACCAATGAAAAAGTTTTATCCTGATGCAAATATGAGCCTACGCGTTGCCTATGGAAATATTGATGGATATAATCCTGATGATGCCGTTACCTTCAAACATTACACAACACTTGATGGTATCATGGAGAAAGAAGATCCTGATATTTATGATTATGTGGTTGAGGATAAATTGGAAGAATTATACAATAGTAAGGATTATGGCAGGTATGCAGATTCTGACGGGACTATTCATGTTTGTTTTACAGCAACCAATCATACAACAGGTGGTAATTCGGGCAGTCCGGTGCTGGATGCAGAGGGTAATTTGATTGGCTTGAATTTCGACCGCTGCTGGGAAGGAACCATGAGCGATATTGATTACGATATTAGCCAATGCCGGAATATTGCACTTGATATAAGGTATTGTTTGTTTATTATTGATAAATTTGCAGGTGCAGGGCATTTGGTGGATGAAATGACAATTATTGAATAAGAAGAACCAAGAGTCAAGAATCAAGAGAAAGGATTTATTTTACATAAAATATTTAAGCATTTAAACATTCAATCATTTAATCATTAATCCTTCAAATATGATAAAAATTTATCACAATCCCCGTTGCAGAAAATCGCGTGCCGGCCTGGCTTACTTGGAAGGGAAAGGCGTAGAGTTTGAATTGGTGGAATATCTTAAAAATCCAATTACAGAGGAAGAACTAAAAGATATTTTGATAAAAATGAATGTTAGGCCAACTGAGATCATCCGAACGCAGGAAGATATCTATAAAAAGCAATTTAAAGATAAGAATTTTACGGATGAAGAATGGATAAAAATCCTGTTAGAAAACCCGAAGCTAATCCAAAGACCGATTGTAGTTAAAGGATATAAAGCAGTTTGGGCTGATCCACAGGAGGAGATGGAGAAGTTGTTTAAGAGTAAATAGTAATTAGTACTTAGTATTTGGACAATTATTTACTAAATTAATTTCTGTTAAACTTATAAACCTAATAGCAATCAACAAAAAAGATAAAACAGAATAATCATCCATAATGTGAAAAATAGAATAAGAGAATTGAATAGCTGGGATTGGAGATCATTATATATTAAGCGTAATAGGTCATGAAAAAGAATTATATTTCATTGTTATGTTTAGTGTTCATGGTTTTTCAATTAAACATTCACGGCCAAAGCAATATTGATTATACTCAACCAGTCGAATCAGGATTCTTTTTTCTCAATGGCAAGTATGTAGAGGCACCTTATATTTTTGAAGTTAATAATTTAGCAATTTATATTAATGGGTTACAATTAGATAAGCAAATTCAATATCCAATATTCGATAATAGGGTATTTGAAGATCCAGGAATACCTAAAGGCTTGTCACAAAATCTTACTTTGGTTGCAATTGACTCTATCAGAACTGATGAAGGAGATATATGGATTCTACGCCGTTTAAGGTACTTTGTTCAAAATTATCCAGAAGAAGAATCATATGTAATGTGTGTTGATTTTTTAAGAAGTTTGCCATTTATAAAAAGTGTTGAAAAATATAAAGATTCACTTGGAACTATTGAACTCATTGATTATAAAGGAAATTCCAAATTGTTATGGATAAGCCCTCATGAATATAGTCCTCCTCCTACATTAGAAGAATTGGAACAAGCATTGGAAAGACAAAAAATTAGATTAATTGATCGTCTTATAAAAGGAGAATGTAAATTCTATTTTTCAAACCAAGGTGAAATGTCTATTTCTAGAATAAAAGCTGCAAAAATTTTACCTGATGTGTTACAAACTTTAGAGAGTGCTGAACTGAATAGTGAAACAAAAAAAGAATTACTTGATGAGTATGGTTTGGTACAAATGAATAATTCAAGGAATCAGATATTAATAGATAATTATATACGAAATACTCAGCTGCATTATCGACTTGAACAATTGCGAATTAAACTCATAGAAGAATATGGAGAAACTTATTAAGTAGTTATGCCATAGGAATCCCTCTGGGAGTATTTAGTACATAGTTGTTAGATTAAATCAATTACCATTAGCTAATAGCAAAAACTAGCTCGCTTGCAGGAAAAAGACTAGATAAAAGGATTAAATGACAAAAGGCACAGAAGTTCAACAAAATCAATAATATAAGTTAAAAACATATAATTGTATACAACATGAAATTTCGAATTGAAAAAGACACCATGGGAACTGTTGAAGTTCCGGCTGAAAAGTATTGGGGAGCACAAACCCAAAGATCAAAAATGAATTTCCCGATTGGTGATTCAGGATCGATGCCAAAAGAGATAATCAATGCCTTTGCTTATTTGAAAAAGGCTGCAGCATTGACTAACAATGACCTGGGAGTTCTTCCTGACGAAAATGCCAGTTTGATAGCCAAAGCTTGTGATGAAATCCTTGAGGGTAAATTGGAGGGTAATTTCCCATTGGTAATATGGCAAACCGGATCAGGCACTCAATCCAATATGAACATGAATGAAGTGATTGCCAACAGGGCGCATGTGATCAATGGTGGTGAATTGGGTGATGGTAAAAGCACCATTCATCCCAATGATGATGTAAACAAATCACAGTCCTCCAACGATACTTTTCCAACGGCTATGCATATAGCAGCCTATAAAATGATCGTTGAGACAACCATACCCGGAATAGAGTTGTTAAGGAATACGCTAGCTAAAAAAACAGAGGATTTTAAAGATATCGTAAAAACAGGGCGTACCCACCTGATGGATGCCACACCACTTACACTTGGTCAGGAATTCTCAGGATATGTTTCACAATTAGATCATGGATTAAAGGCGTTAAAGGCAACACTCGACCATCTTCTTGAACTAGCACTGGGAGGTACAGCAGTTGGAACAGGTATTAATACACCTCCGGGTTATGCTGAGAAAGTAGCGGCTAAAATTGCTGAATTAACAGCTTATCCGTTCCGGACTGCTGGGAATAAATTTGAGGCCTTATCAGCACATGATGCAATGGTTGAAGCCTCCGGAGCTATGAAAACACTAGCAGTTAGTTTAATGCAAATTGCTAACAATACACGGATATTGGCATCAGGTCCCAGGTGTGGAATAGGGGAAATTATATTTCCTGCCAATGAACCGGGATCCTCCATTATGCCAGGAAAAGTAAATCCTACACAGGCAGAGGCTTTAACTATGGTGTGTGCACAGGTTATCGGGAATGATGCAGCAATTACTGTCGGCGGTATGCAAGGCCATTTCCAACTGAATGTATTTAAACCTGTAATGATCTTTAACCTTTTGATGGCGTCCAGATTATTGGGCGATGCTTGCGCTTCTTTCAATAATAATTGTGCAGTGGGAATTGAACCCAACCTGCAGTTTATACAAAAGAACCTTGAAAATTCCCTCATGCTTGTTACGGCATTGAATACTCACATTGGTTATGAGAAATCTGCTGAGATTGCGAAAAAAGCTCACAAAGAAGGAAGTACACTTAGAGAAGCAGCTTTGGAATTAGGCTATGTTACTGATGAGGAATTTAATGAGTGGGTTGATCCTAAGAAAATGATTTAGAGTTCGATGTTCGAAGTTTTGTCGAACTCAAGTGATGTTAAATTTCAAAAAATGAATACCTCTATTCTCCTCTTGAGAGAGGTGCAGGGGTGTGTCAATAAGAGAATAACATTCATTTTTTGAAATTGTGAAATAATCTTTAAAATCATCAGATCAATCCTACTCGAACGCAACCTTATTAATATAAAAAACCACCCGTTTACTTCTGTTTACCAGGGAATTATTTCTTATGGTTTGGAAGCCATAGGCCAGGAAATAATTATCATACCAGTATTCCATTGAACTTTTGGTGTCTTCCATAATTTTATCTTTTGTATATGTTGACTCGAGTGGGAAGTATTCCATACCTTCGATAACATCAGTCCCGTTTATTATTTTAGCAGCGATTTTCCCTTCGCGATTGTATGCCATTAATATGTCTTCATCAGATAGATAAACATTCACCCTCTTTTTTAAATCATAAGTCAGGATATTGAATATTTCCATGCCGTTATCCCAAATTTTGATCCCATCTTTATTAATGCATGAAATAAAAGCATTAAAATATCTGAATCCATCAAATACTGAATAAGAAACCGGTACCGGATGACCGTAATAATCGTAGTAAGTACTCGTAACGGTATGGTATTCTTCATAGTAAGCTTCGGCAACAAAATAATACAGGCTGTCTTTTTGTACTATATCGTGTATTAATAAATCAAAGCCCACCGAAAGTTCCTCTTTGCTATTATCTTTCTTGCTTGCTTTTTTTCTGGCCTGGTGGTATTCATTACTTTTCAGGTAACCTGTCATATTTTCCAGGTCAAGGAAATTATAGTAATAACTGTCTGCCTGTCGGTTGTCTTTAATCTTTATCGAATAGAATCCTGAAGATTCACTGTCGAAATAATTTTTTTTATCAATGCTACTTCCTTTAACAACGTCATATGTTCCAATCAGAAGTTTTTCATTTTCGTTTATCGTGACTAATTTTCCTGAATTTAGCTTTTTATTGGCATCAGGTAAAATCAGGATTGAATTCAAATCATTACCGTTAACATCAAATTCTTTCAACAGGAAATAGTATTCCGATTTTGAGGTGCGTACATTAAAAATTCCAAAATAAGAATTATGAAGTGTATCAATATATAATCCTTTGATTTTTGATTTATCAATCTGCATTTCAAAAACAGGTTTTGTTTCCCTGCTTGTCATATTCAAACTGTATATGGCTGACTGATCATCATCCAGATCAAGTGCACCAATAACTAAATCCTCAAATATTTCAAAATCAGAAAATCTTGCATTATCAGGGATGTTGCCGCTAAATAATTCGTATCGTCCTTTGGCAATATTTAATTTAAGGATTTGATAATTATAGGATTCGGATTTTTTCTTGTCTATATCGTGGTATAAAATATACAGATAATCGTCTTTTAATATTTGACGCCTGTATTTCATATTATCATAAACCGGAATATCCTTTTTCCAGACTTCCTGCATAAACTTATTGTGAAACAGGTATACCCAGAATTTATAATTGTCCTGAGTAATAGTGGTTTCGTAAAACATCACAAATCCCTGGTCACCACAATTGGCTATTTTATAAGTAGCATCATCCGATTTTGTGTCAATTTCAATTCTTAGAAGCGGATCGTTTTGCCCCGGTAAAAATACAGGAAGAGCAAGTATGCAAAAAAATAACAATATGAATCCTGAATTTAACTTCATACTTTTTAAAGCCCTGAATTGGAAAAGTTAGATTTGCAAACGTAAGAATTATTTATGCAAATTTAATGCTCATTGATAACGAGAATAAAAAAAAATTATTGAAAATAATGACTAAAAACGAGGATTAAATCAAAAATGCATTAAAATTAAACTTCTATTTTGAAGGTTTGAACATACATAATTATACATTTATTGCATGTTATAACCTTAAAAAATATACTTTTGTAATATGGAAAACTTACGGATAAAATATTTAAGGCTGTTAAATACGATTAAAACTGAACCCAAAAGGTTTCTATTTAATCAAATAAAATGGAAAGACAGATTAATTGTTATAAAGGGCCAAAGAGGGACAGGGAAAACAACCATGATCCTTCAATACATTAAATCCACATTTAAAAATTTGGAGGAAACGCTGTATGTCTCGTTGGACGATATCTATTTTTCAGATAAGAGCTTGTCGGAAATGACGGAGGATTTTGTTACCGATGGGGGCAAGTATTTGTTTATTGATGAAGCTCACAGATATAAAGGTTGGTCGCAGGAATTAAAAAATATTTACGATTTCTATCCTGAATTGCACATTGTTGTTACCGGATCATCAGCGCTCTCTTTTTATATTAGCAGTGCTGACCTCGGTAGAAGATCTTCTGTGTACGACCTGCCCGAACTGTCTTTCAGAGAATACCTCAATTTTATAAAACATACGAATTTTAAGGCTGTTGGTCTTAATAATATCTTAAGCGATCATGAGAATATTACCATCGAAATAAATTCAAAAATCAAAAGTGTTAAATTTTTCAGAGAGTATCTTCAATCGGGAGCATATCCTTTTATCCTTGAAGGAAAGGATAAGTATTTTGAAAAAGTGGCATCAACAATAAATACTGTAGTTGACAGCGATATACCCTCCATAGAAAATATAAATTTCGAAAGCCGCACAAAACTGAAAAAGCTCCTTCTATCAATGGCTACTACCACACCGTTTAAAGTTAATATTAGTGAACTAAGCAGAAAACTTGAAACAACCAGGGATATGCTTACAAAATATTTGAACCTTTTAAATAAGGCCGGTATTATTAAATTTCTTACTACCGAAGGAAAAGGGCACACAATTATAAGGAAACCGGATAAAATTTATTTTAGCAACTCGAACTTAATGTATGCCATTCATAATAATGTTGATGCTGGCACAGTACGGGAAACCTTTTTTCTGAATCAGTTATCGTATAATTACCGTGTTTCATATCCCAAAACCGGAGATTTTCTGGTTGATGACAAATATACTTTTGAAATTGGTGGAAAAGGAAAAACATTTAGACAAATAAAAAATCTTGAAAATGCGTTCATTGCCGCTGATGATGTGGAGTACGGCCATAAAAATAAAGTACCTCTTTGGCTTTTTGGTTTTTTATATTAACCGTTTTATAGATTGATTTGTGATTGCATGAATAATACCAATTTAAAAGCAGAATAAATATTAAAAAAAAAGTCCCCTGAAAAAGAGGACTTTTTAAAATCATTCTAATTTTTATCTTAATATCAATTTTTTAGAAATAGTTTGACCTGATTCTACATCATGAAACATAATAAAATATAAACCTTTGTTAAGGTCAGATATTTCCACGCTAGAAAATGAATCATTCAAGTTATACGTCTTGATCAGACTTCCGGTTAAAGATACAATATTAACAATATTGAAACTGTTATCAGGTTTTTCGAAAAATAAAATTCCTGTAGAAGGATTTGGATAAATCCTGAAAAGATCATCATCATAAATTTGATTATCTGAACTTAAATCCTCTTCTCCTTTAATTTCAATATCATCTACTTCCCAGGTTGCTGATTCAGAATTAGTGGAAGTAAATTGGAATGCAACATATACTGCCGAACCGTTATAACCGGATAAATCAATTTCTCCTGATTCTGTCCATTCAAAATATCCTGTAGACATTGTAAATGATTCATTTGACCAGGTTGCAGAATAGGGATCACCACCTCCATCATAGCCCGTAGAAATCTTCAACTGTAAGTCTGGGCCATTATAACCTAATGCATTTTTGAAAACAAGTATTTCGTTATTGTAATTGTCCAGGTTTAATGGCGGTGATACCAGCCAGTCGTCATTTTCATAAGGTTGGCCTTCATAACCAGTTATGGCTGCACAAGGTGTATCTTCTATTCCCCAGTTATTATTTCTATCCCATACCTGAGAGCCGACTACTGAAATAGGAGGATCCCAATTACCCCAGCTTTCATCAAAATTCTCGGATTCAATAATAACCGTAACCGGTTCTTCAGTGGTGGCATCAGCAGTAGGCGCTATTCCATCATTTTTGTAATTGATATTCGTTCCGCTGCCGGTGTAAGGATAGATTGAAAAGTAATAGGTTGTGGATGCTTGAAGATTGCCAAATGTAAATTCTTCAACACCATAATCCACATTTGCGGCCCCAAGTCCATCACTTAAATCAAGATCGTCGGGTGTTGGAATCCCATCAGCAGGTGTAGGTAAAGAAGCGCTTGTTCCTGCAAAAATAATATAGGTTTCAGGCAGTTGGGTGCCAGTTGCATCTGTCCATGACAGGTTTATCGCTGTTGATATGGCATCGGCCGCAAAATTTGTCGGATAATTTGTCGGTTCGATAATAATTAGAGTGGTTGCATTGGCTGTAGGAGCAACACCATCATTTTTATAGTCGATATTCGTTCCGCTATTGGTATAAGGATAGATTGAAAAATAGTAAGTTGTTCCCTCTACAAGGTCTGAAAACAAAGCTTCCTCCAAGCCAAAAACCACATTCAGTGCTCCGGAACCATCACTTAAATCGGTATCGTCCGGAACAGGAGTCCCATCAGTGGGTGTAGGTAAGGAAGCGGTTGTTCCGGCAAAAATAATATAAGCTTCGGGTAGCTGTGTACCTGTTGCATCTGTCCATGACAAATTAATTACTGTTGATGTGGCATCAGCTGTAAAATTTGCCGGATAATTTGTCGGTTCGGGTGTAACTGGAATAATATCATTGGCTGTAGGCGCTGTTCCATCATTTTTATAGTCAATGTTTATTCCGTTATTGGTGTATGGATAGATTGAAAAATAGTAAGTTGTTCCCTGCACCAGTTCTGAAAACATTGCTTCCTCAAGTCCAAAAGCCACATTAAGGGCTCCGGAACCATCACTTAAGTCGGTATCATTTGGAACCGGGGTTCCATCTGTAGGTGTAGGTAAAGAAGCGCTGGTGCTTGCAAAAATGATATAAGCGCCAGGGAGTTGGGCTCCAATAGCATCGGTCCAGGAAAGGTCAATACTGGTTCCTGATGCATTTGCTTCAAAGCCGGTTGGATAATTGGAAGGTTCGGGATCGATAACGGCATCTTCTTCTCCTGTAATCAATATATCATCTACTTCCCATGTGGCAGATTCCAAATCGGTTGATGTGAATTGAAATGCAACATAAACAGCGCTTCCATCATACCCTGATAAGTCTATATCACCGGATTCAGTCCATTCAAAGTATCCTGTCGAAAATGTGAATGATTCAGTTGACCATGTAGCTGAATAAGGATCACCTCCTCCATCATAATCTGTTGATATCTTCAGTTCCAAGTCAGGTCCAGTATAACCCAGTGCGTTGTAAAATACCAGGACTTCATTTTCATAGTTGTCCAGGTTTAGTGGTGGCGATACCAGCCAGTCGTCATTTTCATAAGGTTGGCCTTCGTATCCTGTCATACTTGCACAAGGAGTATTATTGATCCCATAAGTATTATCCCTGTCCCATTCCTGTGTGCCAACAACAGAAATTCTGTCCCAGTTACCCCAGCTTTCATCAAAATTCTCTGATTCAATGATGGTAATATTTGTAGTTGAAGCATTAGCTGTTGGGGCTGTTCCATCTGTTTTGAAATCTATATTCGCTCCATTATTGGTATAGGAATAGATCGAAAAATAGTAAGTCGTGTTGCTTTCCAGATTACCGAATGCAGCCATTTCTTCGCCATAGGGCACATTCAAAGCGCCGCTTCCATCCGAAAGGTCGGTATCGTTAGGAACAGGCGTACCGTCAGCAGGAACAGGCAATGAAGAGCTTATCCCTGCCATGATGATATAAGCTGATGGTAATTGTGTACCTACTGCATCTGTCCATTCCAGGTTCACCGATAATCCGGCATTTGTTGCTGTAAAATCAGTAGGATAATTGCTTGGTTCGGGGTCGGGGTTTCCACCGCCATAACT